>PIXZ01000001.1 GCA_003601605.1 Candidatus Bathyarchaeota archaeon | reverse complement strand
TTGAGGATTTCGATGTTTTCCTGCATTTTTTCCCAGTCAAACTGGTTCATTTGGTAACTCCACAAAACCACATTAGCTACTATAATGACGATTAGAATTAGGCTTAGCATAACAACTATAACGTTGCTTACACCGCGTTTGTCGCGTTTAAGGCGCCTTATAATAGCCTCCAATATGCGTCCCCCTTGATGTGACAATATCTATGTAATACAGGCTTTGGGAAACCCAGCCGTATGAGATGTTAAGCCAGCCGTGACTGCCTATTTCTAAACTGGAGGGTGCTGTGAAAGCTTGGGAAGTGTGATTTACATAAACTGCTGAAATTTGCACTGCCACTTTTCCAACGTTGCGCAGGTAGACGTTGATGTTGTTTGTGGAATTGTTAAACCACACATCTTCTGTGATGAGACGTTCGCTCATGGTTTCTCTAAGGTTTGTTGTTATAACGTAGGTGGCTGTTGTGGCGATGGACATAGCGGCTACTGCCACAACCATAAGCAAAAGATTGCTTAAAACCGGAGTTATAGCCCGTCTGTCCCTGAACAAATGTTTAATTTTTCTTTTTGCCATTCATGTTCACCTCAAAGAAACAGTTTTAAGGCTATGTAGCCGCAGAGCATCATTATCAGGCTGTGTTTCAACCCAGCGTTTATTGTTCCTTCGCCCATTTTTCCCGCCACTAATCCTCCAAAAAAAGCCTGAATTGCCGTCATGTGGAAGAACATGCGTTGCATTTCTTGAGGTGCCATGACTGGGCTTCCAAGCAACGGTAGTCCTTCTATGTTCACGAAGAAGGATTTGAAAAGCAAAATTATGGTAAACAGGTAAACGAAAAAAGCCACATAGATTATAGCGATGTATGGGCGGGTTTGGTTTCTTCTCTCCTTATCTAACAAAAGAGTGGTTCGCACGAACTTGCCAGTAGGCTCAAAAACCTTTTCTACACGTCCACCAGAACGGCTTGCCTCAATTATTAAAGGCACAGTTCTCTGCATAAGAACAGTGTTTACACGTTTTCCCAAAGCTAAAAGAGCCTCTTCAAAAGTCATACCCCACGAAATCTGAGCATTCATTTTCTTCAACTCCGCTGTTAACGGTCCGTACTTTCTTTTAGAAATCTCTTCCAAAGCCTGGGGAAGGGTCATTCCTGTCTTTTGGGCTTGAACTATACTTCGGAAAAGGTCGGGCAAGTGGTTGTCTACATCTTTTCTCCATCTGTAATCCAAGTAGTTTAACACTGTCGGAGGAAAAACAGCGATTATCACCGCGAAAAAGACGAATTCATCGAAGGCGCGAGTGAACCCAAACATTACATATCCAAAAGCTATTAGGGTTATGGCTAATGAAACAGATATAATCCAGGCGAATTTTTTCTCTTTTTCCTCTACTTTCGGCATTTCTATTACCATTTAGGTGATACGGTGTCCAATATTATCAGAAACATTATTGAGGCCAACGGTATTCCAATGTATGTAATCAAGTTAAGTAAGAGGTCTGGAGCCAGTATACCTCCTAATGTGCCGCCGCCCATCATTGCCATAACTGCTAACATTATAACAAAGAGTAACGGTCCAGTTATAAGCAAAGATATATAGAATTCAGCGAGAATTGATAAGGTGTCTGAAAACTTTTTCAAACTTATCCTTTTAAGCCTCATGTACTGCCTTGACTTTTCACGAAGATACGCTGCTAAATTGCCGCCTGAATGTATTGTGGAAATAAAGCCTTCAAGCATTTCATGGAATTTTTCTGAAGGTGTCCGTTTAGACGCTTTTTCTAAGGATGAAATCACATCTAAACCGAAAAGATTTATGTCTGTAACAATGTTTTTTGCTTCCTTGGATACAGCTAGGGGTACGCTGAGATTTGAAAGAGAGTAGAAAATTTTTTCTGGTGGAACGCCAGCGCTTGCAAGAATTGCCATATACCCGGTAGTGAAGGGCAACTCGTCTTCTAACTCTCTTTTAAGTTTGTCTGCTCGGTAAATTGGATAGATGTAAAAGCCTATGACTGAAAAGGCGCATGTGAAGAGGCTTCCACCGATTCCGAATAGAATTGCTGGAAATGCTGGCATATGGAAAGCAAAAATCAAAAAGCATGGTATAAAAGCAAGAGTTGCTAGAGCTATTAAAAATGTGGTGAAAACTGTTAGGCTGACATAAGCTTTAAAACTGATTTTTATTCCAGCTTTTTGCAAACTCGAATCTAAATCTCTGAAAAGAGGGAGAATCCGCCCTATTTTTTCTCCAATAACTTGGTAGGCGAAGGAGTGAAACCCCTTTGATGCGGCTTTCGTTTTCTCTTGCAGCGTTTCTTTAGAGGTTTTTGGAACCCTTGGGAATGGCAATTTAGAAATTCGTTGGAAGCGTGTTAGGATTTCTTTGATTTTTTCTAATATTTTGCTTTTCACTTTAGTCCCACTCTTGCTTTTTGGAAAACACGTTTCGGGTTAATGTAATATTCTCGTATAACGTTGGCAACTTCTGCGTGGCGGCGAATTCCCTTGTGCACCATCCACTCCAAAACAGTTTTTCTGCGGCGAAGTTCGCTTTTAACATCCTTTTCGTCAAGACCAAGCTTTTTCATGTTTTTCTTCAAAATTGTGCTGCGCCCGGAAAAGACAAACTTGTCTTGTTTCGCATTCCAACGGAAAACTTCTTCCGTTAGTATCTCCCGCGTTTTCGGGTCCAACTCTACAATTTCCGCGGTTGTTCTCACTCTTCTGGCGGGTTTTCCTTCAATTTCTGTTCTTGCCATAACCATGATAACGTCGGTCATTGCTATGAGAGTTTTAGGAATGTTCATGGGTTCAGACTCCAGCCGATTTATGACGGCTTCGACTGATTCTGCGTGTATAGTGCTCATTCCGAGATGTCCTGTGGCCATTGCCTGAAACAGCGTGTAGGCCTCTTCTCCGCGAACTTCGCCTACAATAATATAGTCTGGTCTTTGTCTTACAGCAGCTTTAAGCAAGTCGAAGAGGGTAATTGTGCCTTCCCTTTTGCTTTCATGTCCAAAGCCGAGTCTCACAACGGATGGTATCCAGTTTTCGTGGGGAAGGTTCAGTTCTTGCGTGTCTTCTACGCTTACTATTTTCATTTCAGGCTTTATGAACATGGAGAGACAGTTCAACATCGTGGTTTTTCCAGAGGCTACTCCGCCAGCAACTAGGACAGAGGCTCTGTGCTCAATTATATACCATAGGTATGCAGCCATTTCCGATGAAAGGGTGTTGAAAGCGATTAAATCTGAAATTGTTAGAGGATCTACTCTGAAACGTCGGATAGTGAAGGTTGAGCCTCTTCTAGTAACTTCGTTTCCGTAGGTTAGTTGGATGCGGCTTCCGTCTGGAAGGGAAGCGTCTAGTATGGGTGATGCGAGTGAAATGTTTTTTCCAGCCAAGTATGCAAGGCGTATTATGAAAGAGTTCAGCTCTGCTTCATCTTCGAATAGTATGTTTGTGGGTAAGGACTCGTAAACCCTATGCCAAACGTATATGGGTATGTTGACACCATCAGCGGAAATATCTTCTATTAAATGGTCTTTCATTAGTGGATCTATTTTTCCGTAACCTAGAAAATCTCTTACAATGTAATAGGTTAGTTTATCAATAGATTCTTGTGGAATCTTTATCTTGTATTTTCTGATAATTTCTTTTGTTTTTTCTTTCAGATATTTTTCTGCTTTTTCTTTGGTTTCTATCTCTTTTAGGCTTACATCCACTTCTTCCATGATAAAGTTTTTAGTTTCTTGAAGGCGTTTCTGCTCTTCTTCTTGCAGTGTGGGTTCTATAACCTCGTAGAGGGTTTTCTGGGTTGCTGGGTCTTTAACTATGGCAGCGTAAACGTAAGGTTCTTGTATTGGGTAAACTTCTCTAAAGACTGCTGGCTTTTTTCCCTTTTCTTTTAGTATTATCCCTACTGGTTCTTCTATTGTTTTTGCAGTTTTCGACTTAGGTTTTTTCAAGTTGTAAGGCTCCTTAAGGGTTTAGCGTGTGGTTTACCCGCATTAAAATATAGTGTGTCGCAAGTCTTAATAAGTTATATGCACGCCCAATATTAACTCAACTTAAAACTCCCAACAACAATTTAGAAACACTCTAAAAGCCAAGCTACTTGTATCTTGCCCGTCTCTTCTTCCTCTTCTTTTTCTGGCGGCGCATCTTTTTCTTTTTCCATTTAGCACGCATTAACATGAACTCCTACTCTATTGTGGCGTGTTTACGCTTTAAATCCTCCTCGGTTTTTCCCATTCTATGCATTAACTCTACAATTAAACTGTCGAGGAAAACCATGCAGTTGTTTTCGAAGATGCTTCCCAAAGGAGTTAAAGGCTCTTTCTCACCTATAATCTGCCTAGCTAAATAATCCTCTTCTCTCGGCCAGCCTGCCTTTGTTCTACCTTTAATAGTTACTGTAAGGTCTGCCATTTGTCCTAAAGGAGATTCTGGGAAAGAAGTTATGGCGATTACGGTGGCGCCTATATCTTTTGCTGCGGCTCCGGCTGTTAGAACCATTTTTGTAGCGCCTGTTCCTGAAATGGCTATTAGGAGGTCGCCCTTTTCTGCTGCTGGGGTTATTGTTTCTCCTAGGAAGTAGACGTTGAAGCCTAGGTTCATTAGGCGTAGGGCGAAGGCTCTGGCTACGAATCCGCTTCTTCCCATGCCTACAATGAAGATTTTTTTGTCTTTTGCAGTAAGCAAAAGCTCGATTAGCCGTTCAACTTCTTTCATGTTAAGCTCTTGTATTGAGCTTTTTATCCCCGTGATTATTTCTTCTGCTGCTGCTTTTAACCATTCCAAATTTTCTAGGCTCCGAAAACCCATTACAAATTGGCTGTGTTAAAAATCTTGCGGTTTAACTTATGCTAGTTAGAAGTTGGTTTATCGAGGGGATTGGAAGGTATAAGCGTATGTATATTGCAGCGGCTAAAATTCCTATTGTTACGGCTATGAGGACAAAGTCTCCTTTGTGCATTTTTAACTCGTAAAGGTTTGTGCGGTTTTTGGTGGCTCCCCAAGCGCGGGATTCCATGGCTTCGGCAAGTTCTAAACTTCTTCGAATAGCGCTTACTATCAGTGGTATGAGAATTGGAATGTAGTTTCTAATTCTTTTTAGAAAGTTTCCGCGTTCAAGTTCTAAACCTCTCGCTTTTTGGGCGTCCATGATTGTTTGCGCTTCTTCCGCTAATACTGGAACAAAACGCACGGCGGTTGTGAATGCGAAGGTAAACTCGTAGGGCACGCGGGTCTGTTCTAAAGCTAAGCCTAAATGGTCTGGCGAAGTTGTTAAAAAGAATATGGAAAAAGATTCGATAAGCACTATGAAACGTAGGGTCATGGCAACAGCGTTTTCTAGGCTTTCACCTAATCCCCGCGCACCTAAGTATGCGAATATGAAGTTTGTTAAGAAAATTATCGTTGCCAAGAAGACGGCTCCTCGCATGGAACGTAACCATTCACGTTTAACTCCAGCCAAAAGCACAAAGGGAATTTGCATTATGAAAAGGACTATTAATGGGAGAAGTTCTCCAAACATAATTGCGATAACAAAGATGGCGCAAACGTAAATGAATTTTATTCTGGGGTCTAAGTTGTGGATTGGCGAGTAAACTCTTCTAAACTTTAGTCCGTCGAAAACGCTCACTTCAGCTTTCCCTCCCTTACAGTTTTAAGCAGTATTTCCCTTGCTTCGTAGATGTCAATGACATTTTTTGGAAAGCTTAAATCGGATAGCTGTAGGAAAATTTGAGCTATTTGGGGCGGCACAATTGAGGCTTGGTTTAAAATTTCCGGTGTTGTCAATATTTCTCTTGCTTTACCGTCAGCAACAATTTTTCCCTCTCGCATCAGTATGACTCTTGGATTGCATTCAGCCACAAACTCCACGTCATGGGTCACAATTATTATGGTTTTTCTCTGAGCTTTCAACTGCAAAATAAACTGTCTAAGCTTCTCTTTTTGCTGGTAATCCTGCCCTATGGTGGGTTCGTCTAATATCAGTATTTTGGGGTTCCATGCTAGAACAGAAGCTAGGGCTACGCGTTTTCTTTCGCCGCCGCTAAGCATGAAAGGAGAGGTTTTTCTGTATTGGGTTAATCCTAAAAGGTTGAGAGCCCATGAAACTCGCTTTTTTATAACGTTTTCTTTGAATCCGAAATTTTTTAGTGCAAAGGCTACTTCGTCTTCTACTGTTTCGCTGAAAAGCTGGGTGTCTGGATTTTGGAAAACGAAACCTACTTTTCTCGCTAGGGTTGCCACACTTACCTTTGTGGTTTCAACACCGTCTACAAGGACTTTTCCTTTTGTGGGTTTTAGAAGCCCGTTGAAGTGTTTAACAAGGGTTGTTTTTCCAGCACCGTTTTGTCCCATTATAGCGACGAACTCGCCGTTTTTTATTTTCAGTGATATCCCTTTTAGTGCTTCCACCCCGTTTGGATAAGTGAAGTAGACGTCTTCAACTTCAATCATTACGCCTTAATAGCCTCCCTTAGTAAGGCTGCCATTTCCTCAGAAGACAAGGGGATTTTGTTTCCCAGTTTTATGTTGTCCTTTTTCAGTATCTGATAGAGGCGTGTTGCTTTGGGGATTCCCACTCCAATAAGACGAGCTTCTTCAGAGCCTAAAATTTCTCTAGGGTCTCCGTCCAAAACGACTTTTCCTTCATTCATTATAATAATGTGGTTTGTGTAGTGCGCTGTCAAATCCAACCTATGTTCAACAAGCACCACCGTTATTCCAAGCTTTCTGTTCAATTCATAGATAACTTCAAAAATTTTTTTCGCTGTTAGCGGGTCAAGAAAAGAGGTAGGCTCGTCCAGAACCAAGACTTCGGGTTGCATGGCTAAAACAGAGGCTATGGCTACGCGTTGTTGCTGTCCTCCTGAAAGTTCGTGGGGGGCTCTTTCCCTTAAATCATATATTCCAGTCAGGTTTAAAGCCCAGTTTACTCTTTTCCACATTTCTTCCTTTGGGACTCCAAGATTTTCCAGTCCGAAAGCCACGTCTTTTTCCACAGACAACGCGAAAAGCTGGTTTTCCGGGTTTTGGAATACAAGCCCCACATGTTTTGCCAGTTCGTATGTTGGATGTTCTAGAACGTTTAATCCTACAACGGTTATTTTCCCTTTTAATTCTCCCTGATAGAAGTGGGGTATAAGTCCGTTGAAGCATCGGCATAATGTTGTTTTTCCACATCCGCTTGGACCGGTGATTAGGACGAATTCTCCTTTCTCGATTTTTATGGAGATATCTCTAATGGATGGTTTTGTTGCGCTTGGATATGTGTATGTGAGGTTTTCTGTTTGTATTATTGCCATGCTTTAGATGCCCTACCAGTTTAAGCGATTCTGCCTCTTCCATTTAAGAGTAGCTACTTATTACTGATTAGACAACTTTTCCTTTAAAAGCCGTAGACAACGTTTAAGCCCAGCTTCAACATCTCCAACACCGTTAACGCCAGCGGCAGAAGCATGTCCCCCACCCATCCCATGGAGAAATTCTCCCAAAGGCTTGGCAATATCCCTTCCTAAATGTATACCCGTCTTCTTGTGAAACTCTCGGGTGCATCGTAAACTGATTTCAACGCTTTCATTTTTCTGTCCAGCCACAACAGCCACGTGGGCACCTAACTCCATTATGGCTCTGGCAGCCGAAGCTTGGTAAGCACTAACGTGGGATAGGGCAATTATCCACTCGCCAATTTTGTAAAGCTTAGCTCTTCGACACGCTTTCAATCTAGCTACGCGTTCTGAAAAATCCATAGGCAGAGAAAGCAGGGGCAAAGTTTCTTGGGCGTTCACGCCAGCGTCTATAAGTTCTGCTATGGCTTTTAGGGTTGAAGAATTAGCTAAAATAAAATGGCGGGTGTCGAAGGCTATGCCTAAAAACATGGCTTTTGCCTCGTTTTCGTTTGGTTTAATGTTCATTTCTTTGAAGAAAGTGTATACCATTTCGCATGTTGAAGAGACTTCCTCGTTGGTTATGCAAACTTTTGCTATTTTCTCTGTTTCGGGATGAGCAGCATGATGGTCAATAACGATGAGAGGAGCTTTTGAGTCTTTTATTTTCTCAGCCAAATTGTTCAACTGCTGAATCGTGTTAGTATCCAGCAACACTATAACGTCTGCTTTTTCCACGTTAGGCTGCAAACACACGTTTATCGGCAAAAACTTAAGCAAATGTTTTGAAAGGCGGCTTATTCCTTGGGAAGCTCCTATTTCCACTTCCAACTCTGGTTTTAACCGTTTTAGCAGACCTGCAAAAGCGTAGGATGAGCATATTGCGTCTGGGTCAGCGTTATGGTGGCATAGCAAAACAACTAGCTTAGCGTTTAACTCGTCCAACACTCTGATTATCTGTGTGAATTGCATGCCAGTTTCCTCAAGTATTTTTCAGCTGAAGTGAAAGCTTCTTTTACAGCCTCATCCACCAGTTTTTGCACTTCAAAGTTTTTCATTAACGGCGAAAGCTCAATGTCTATGTCCACCGTCAATGTTAGGGGTTTTGCACCTTCAGCCTCAACACTTATGTTTAACGTTTCTATCCTTTTCGAAGGAACCTTTGACAGGATGTATTTTCGTGCAGCTTCTTCCGCAACTCCACATAGTCCTTCAATTTGTTCGCTGGTTAACTCTGGTATGCCCAAGTCTTCCACAAGTTTTCACCTAAAGCAAATCTGCCAACAGTTTTATGTTGATGGAGAAACTGGGCTTAAGTCCTGTTGAAGTTTTGTTTGCAGTTCCTTCAGTTGGGTGCGTATTCTTTCTTCTTGTTTTCCCAAAACCTTGGCTCTAGTGTTAAGTAGCTCCTTTCTCTCGTTCAAATCAGCCGTAACTTTCTCCTTTTCCGCTTTCACCAGAAGCGAACCTATCGCCTTGTATATTACTGTGTCGTCAGCCGTTTTCTGCAGCTCACTTAAAGCTTGTTCAATTTCTGTAAGTTCAATTTCCACTTGCTGCTTTTGAGCTAAAACGGACTGTAAAGTTTGTTGAAGTTGCTGAAGTCTTAACAGTCTCTGCTGAACTTCAGGTGGAAGCTTTGCAAGTTCGTCACTCAATTTTATCCTTCCATCTGCACAGCAATAAGCCAAGCTCTTAATTAACATTTTCCTAAAAGTTTGCTCTTAAAATCTAGAGGGGGGCTATCGATTTTAGCTTATCGGCAACGCATAAAATCACATTTTCAACAAGAAGCTTATAACATGCGTCTTTATTTTATCTGTTAGGGTTGATTGAAAATGTGCGAATTTACAGTCATCCTTAATAATGAAACAGTTTTCAAAGACGTAGTTTACGCAAAACTGGAAAACAACAATTTAATCCTCAAAGATGTGCTGGGAAACTCCAAACAGTTTGCCAATTGTCAAATAATAGAAGTAGATGTCAGCAACACACGAATGGTCTTGGCAAGCGTCAAAAAATAAGAGTAGTAAGAAAGCCAGCTGCTAAACCAAGAAAAATTGGAAACGGTAAACCAGGAAACATTCCCTTTTTCTCCAACATTTTAAAAGCCAAAAAACAACCTAGCAAAATACCTAAAACAGAAGCTGCGCAAGGAAAAACGCCGAAATTAAAAAGCAAATGACCAGAAAGCATGGAATAAAAGGTTAAATCCCCCAGCCCCATTTGCACGTCTCTAAAAGAGAAACTTAAACCCTTAAGCTGCTCAAGCCCAGTATGCGCTATTTTCCCAACAGGACCATGGTAAACAGCAAAAGCGTCGTAAACAGCCAAGAAACTCAAAATCAACATGGCGCTCAAAGTAGGTATTGAAACTCCCAAGAAAGTGCCTAAAGCTCCTCCCAACAACAAAACCACCACATTACATACAATGCTCTTTCCTTTGAAAATTGCCAAATCACCTAACACAGTTATAAGCAAAGACAAACCCAAAACCAACACTCCCATGTTGGGCACAGAAAATCTGCCAAACCCAGCCGACAAATAAACGACGGAAAGCATAAAAAAGGCTGTTGTTAAAGCAAAACCAATAACCAAGCTTATCACTTTCATGTTCCTCTTTTTCAAAAGCAGATACAAAATTGAAGCGCCCACGCCTACAAGGACAACGAAATATAGGGCGTTACCTAAGGAACCCACCCCCTCGGAAAAGGGGGTTATCTGATAAAACTCTACTTGGGAGGTCCAAAGCAAAAAGGCGCAGAAACTTCCAAAAAGCAAGCTTGCTAAAACAGGTGTCAAATGCACTATTCTTGCTTTAAACTTTTCCTCCACTCTCTTCTACCTCATTTTCATAGCATTTTCAACTTTTAAAAAGCATTTACTGCAGAATAAGCTTTGTTTTCTGTCGGTTTCGAAGATTGAATTAGAAAAATACATAACACAAAAAGGATTAACACAATGTTCTAAACCTAAAGTATGCCCAAGCTCATGAATAGCCTCCTTAACACTTCGCTCTACAAAAATCTCCATGTTCGGCTTTTTGCCATAGAATTCTGGTCGAAGCCTCCATAAAGAAATCAATGCAGCTTTCCCTGGGCATTCTGCTTCTCCGAAAACAAAATTTAACCTTGGAACAAAAATATCAGCGTCAACAACTCCCAGGACACGGTTAAAAGTTTTCTCTTTCTCTGCTTGTCTCTTAACAAAGCCTAAAATAATGTCTGAACGATATTGTTCTCTCAATTTGTCAAATGCTTCTTCTGGAATCTCCGAATTTTCCGCAATAACTTCACATTTTGTCTCTGGAAAAGCCATAGTAAGGCTTTCTCTAATCCGCTCTACGACATCCTCGTCTACTTTTCCGATGCGTAAAATTCCAATCCTCATGCTATACCTTCTAGATTTTCACTACGTCTCCGGTGTGAGGAGCAAAAGCTTCAAAACCCACTTCCTTTTTAATCCATTTAGCAAAAAGGTCACAGTTTCCCTCAGCACCGTGAACTACAAAAACCTTGGGATTTCCGCCAAGCTTTTTAACAAACTCTTTAAGCTGGCTTGCCCCACAATGGGATGAAAAGTCAAAGTGTTCCACACGCGCTTTAACCTTTCTAATTTTGCCGTCAATAAGACATACACCTTTCTCTAAAAGTTCTCTCCCAGGAGTGCCAGGAATCTGATAGCTAACGAGAAATACAGCGTTATTCGCTTTCTTTCCAATCTTGGATATGTAGAAAACTGCTGGACCACCCTTAAGCATGCCCGCGGGCGAAATTATAACGCCTGCCTTTTTTGTTGCTTTTCGGCGGTCTCTCCAACCTTCAACCCAATTGGCAGAATGCATGGCGTCCATGAAAAGCTTGGGGTCTCTCAAAAACTCTTTATAATTCATCATTATTCTGCCTGCTTCTCTCGCCATTCCATCTATGGTGACTGGATATTCAAAATGGTGCGCGGCTAAAACACATGCAATTTCTTGAGACCTGCCAACACCAAAAGCTGGAATTAAAACAATACCGCCTCTTTCCACAACTTCTGTTATTTCGTCTACAAGACGCTTTTCCAGTTCTAAACGCTCTGTGTGGTCTTCATCGGCATAAGTGCTTTCAATTATCAAAGCGTCCAAATCATCATACTCCATCTTAGCGCCTTCCAAAAGTCTTGTGTCTACAGTGTTGAAGTCGCCTGTGTAGAGAATTTTCTTACCTTCTGCCTCCACTAATATTGAAGCGCTTCCTGGAACATGTCCTGCATTCACAAGTTGGAATGTGATGTCTCCAACAGTTTCTTCCACGTTAAAATCTAAGGCTTTGTTGCTTTTCATCATGGAACGTAACTCTAAATATTCAAAGGGTAAATAGTAGCTTGATAAGTGTATAAAATCCGAAATAAGCAGGTGGCTTAATTCTAAATTTAGCTTGTTAGTGTACAAGGGCTTTTTCCCATGAATGTAGAAGATTGGAATAGCGCCGGAATGGTCGAGGTGGCTGTGGGTTAAAATTATTGCGTCCACGTCTTTTGGTGGTATGTGCATGGGAAAGCCGGGCTCATGGTTCAGCATAACGCCGTAATCCAGCATAATCTGCGTCTTTTCTGTTTTTACTGCTATGGCAATTCTTCCAACTTCATGGGTTCCGCCTAGAAACCTGATCTGTAAAGGACTCATTTTCTTTCATCCATTTAATGCAGTAATCATGCTTCTTGCTGTTTTAAAAATGTATTGACTTTTCCGACGCGTAAGCAACTCTAACCGCTCCCCTTTTTATCGCCTTCAGAATCTCGTCAACATCAGAGGACGCTTGAACTTCTGTGTAAACCTTCCACATTTCATCTAGGTAATGTGCATCGCTGCCAGCAACACCCGGCAATTTCATTTCTTTAGCCAAAATCTCAGCCATTCTGTTGATGTGAGAAGGCGAAATGCCGTTTAAAACTTCTACAGCGTCAATCGCATATTTTTTAGCTAAGTCTCCTAAACCGTAAGCTCTGTAGGGATGGGCTGTTATGACTAGTCCCCCTCTTTCGTGTGTAAAATCGATAACATCTTCAACATTCCACGGTCTAGGCGGCATTTCCTCTACACCCAAAACTAGAAGGTCACCGCCCACAGCTCTTATCTCTACTCCTGGAATAATCAAAATGTCGGAATAAGCAGAAGCCAGTTCCCTAACTTTTCTGTATCCTTCAAGGGTGTTGTGGTCTGTGATTGCCACAGCTTTTATGTAGGGGTGGGCGTAAAGCTGTTCAACGATGGTTTTTGGCGGTATGGAGGCGTCAGCCGAATATGTTGTGTGAAGATGTAAGTCTGCACGAATCAAGGGTTATTCGCTCATTTTTCCATTAAACTTTTAAAACTGGCTAAAAATGCTTTACTTTCCCTATTTAAAATTAAATGTTCAAATTTAACTTTTCTTTTCGCGCAAACTCCTTTGCAAGCTTTTAGCAATGCATCATTCCAGTTTTCCGGGTCATGCAAGAGAATAACTGCCTTGTAATCATTGTTTTTGATATATCTTGCTGTTTGGTCTGCCACATACTCAATTGTTTCTTTGTCAAGAGGCAGAACCGTTTCGTGCTGAGAGAGGGGGTAAACTTCGTCAAGCTCTATGGGAACCACGCCAAAAGGGGCAGCATAAAAACATATGTGAAGTCTATCGGATTTTTCTCCAAATGTTTTTCGAAGAATTTTTTTAATCGCCTTAAACTTTTTCGATTTATGGAAGGGTTTACTTCGAGTCTGAGGCACAAGCACAAGCACGCTTGCATTTTGTGGAGGCGAATACCTTTCCGTGAGCCTCTTTCTATGCCGCACAATTTCTGGTCTCATAAGCCCAACAGAATCAAAAAAGAAAAGCCCGCTTTTCTTAACTACTGGACTGTTTTCCTCAATAAACTCTTCATAAGTCTTCAACTTCTTCAAAGCTTGAAGCAGAGCTGGATGGCTACGCATTCTAATTTCCAGATGCTCCCATAATCTGCCATCTTTTATGGCTTGTTTTACGCGTTTTAGCTCAGCAGCACAAACGTAGAGGTTATGTTCAGCCAAAAACCTTTGCCTCTCTTCTTTTGGGAGTTCGGAAATTTCTTTAGGCGTTTTTTGTGAGCATGTTGGACATGTGCATGGGAAATAGTTAAGTTCTTCCAGCCTAAAAGTGCCTGTTTCCGTCATGTAACGGTTTTCTTTCGCGTACAAAGCATAAGCTGCAGAATCGAAAAGGTCACATCCTAAAGCTACAGCTAAGGAAAACATGAAGGGATGACCAGCCCCGAAAAGATGAAGCGGCTTTTCTATTGGCAGTTTCATTTTTGCAGTTAAAATCATATCTACTAAAACATCGAAACGGTAATTTTCCATAACTTCTGTTGGGCTTCCCAAGGCGTAAACATCAAAAGGCAGTTTTCCCATTTCCTCAGCGGATTTGGCTACAAGGTCTAAATATTTCCCGCCTTGAACAGGGCCAACCCACAAGATGTCATTGCGAGTTTTTATTTTAGGCAGTTCTCTTGCTCTCTTTAAGGTTTCATTTACCGTTTTCTCCGCATATTTTTTGGTAACTCTCCATCCTGTTGGCCAATCTAATATTGTGGCTATGTCCGTGTCTATTTGCTCTTGGTATTTCACGATTTCTTCGGGAGTTGTTTCTATGTCGCCGTAAACAAGCATTTGGTAAGCGCCAGAATCAGTCATTATTACACCGTTGAAATCTAAAAATTTGTGTAAGCCTTCTTTTATGGGCTGGTTTTTGAATCGTTTTTTCAATATATAAGCATTAGTTATTAGCGCCTCAAAACAGAACGTTTCACGAATTTTTCTCGGCGGAACGGGCTGTACGGCTGGATTAATAACAGGAAGCAGAGCTGGAGTTTCAAAAACTCCGCTTTTGGTTTTAAGCCTACCTATTCTCGCTAGCAAATCCTTCTCTTTTATTTCAAAGCTCATCGACAAAGCCTAAAGAGAATCAGCTAAACATAATTATTAGTGTTCTCATAAGCTAATCAAAGCCGTGAAGGGTCTTTAATGGTTTGCAAAGTTAACATCCACGAAAAACCGAAACTTAACAATCCCGTTTTAATTGAGGGACTGCCAGGAATAGGATTTGTTGCCAACATTGCAGCCTTACATCTAATTCAAGAGTTAAAAGGTAAGCTTTTCGCAGAAATCGTTTCTGCATCTTTCCAAGACTTAGCCGTAACCACCGAAACAGGCGGTACACGTTCTCCCATAAACGAACTTTACTATTGCAAGAGAGATGATGGCGGCCGCGACCTAATCGTCTGGTATGGCAATACGCAGGCGTTAACAACCTTCGGGCAATACGAGCTTTGCGGTCAAGTTTTAAACATTGCTGAAGAGCTGGGTTGCCGTTTTATCGTAACCTTAGGCGGTTTCAAAATTGATGAAGCAAAGGAAACTCCACAAATTTACTGTGCAGCCACAGACCATGAAACCTTAAATGAAGCCTTAAAGTTAGGCGCCAAAGTTATGGTGGGACAAATTTTCGGTGTTGCAGGCATCCTGTTGGGCGTGGGAAGGCTTAGAGGTTTTAAAGGATTTTCTTTGTTGGTGGAAACTTTAGGTATGTATCCCGACGCAAATGCTGCACGGCACGTTTTTTCAGCCTTAAACAAGTTTTTGAACTTAAATATTGACTTGTCAAGGTTGGATTTGGCTGCTGAAAGAACAAAAAAGCTGCTGGAGTCCTTTGGTTTGGTTTCAAGCGTTGTGGAAGAAAAGAAGGAAGAGCAGCCGTTTCGCTGGTTTGTTTAATCCCATCTTCTATCCGTGAAATCTGCAATCCTTCCAATAATTTTGTCCACATTCATGTAAACTTCCATACAATTCCGCCAATCCGCAGGAAACTTCCATTTAAATCTACCTGCTGCTCGTGCATCCATAACAACTATTATTCCCCTATCTTCTTCGCTGCGTATCAACCTGCCAGCAGACTGTGCTAACGCGTTTAAGCAAGGTATTCCATTAGAATATTCGCGGGCTTTCTCTCCAAACTTATCTTTAAAATACTTGTAGAGGGCTTCTTGAAGCTCGGTTTTCCGCGGATAAGGCAAACCAACTATTATAACGCTGGAAAGAAGGCTTTTCCCCTCATCCGTCATATCAACCCCCTCGCTTATTTTTCCTCGTGCAACACCGCAAACAACGCAGTTCTCGTTTGTTTTAAAGAATTTCAGCACGTCTGAAATTTTTGTACGCCTTTCTTCAACAAGCAAAGGAAAGTTGAACTTTGCAATTTCTAAAACTTTGTGCATTACTTCATAAGAGGGGAAGTAAACCGCGACTCTGCCGCTGATTTGTTGGATTATTTTTGAGAGACGTTCAGCTATTTTTCGCCATTGCTCTTCATTTCTTTTCTCAAACTTTGTTGTAACCGCTCTGTCTACTAAAATAATCCTGTTTTCCGGCGGAAACGGATTTGGAAGTTCAAGGCTTTCGCAACGTTTCTTTTCCATCCCCAAAACATCCATATAATAGCTTGTATGCCAAAGGGTTCCAGACATCAATATTACAGAGCGCAAATCATTAACAATCTTAGTGGCTAAAGCCGGGTCTAAACATCTTATCCCCAACCTTACGCTTTTTCTTCCAAACCTGTCCGTTTCAACTCTTATGTAATGCACATAGCTTGAATTTTCTACGCTAAGCCAGTCTAAAAGGAAGTTTGCACATCTAGAGAGGTATGAGATGGGGCTTTTGCCTTCTTCAACTCTTTTCTGTCGAATGTTTTCTCCCAAGTCTGAAAGCTCCGAAAAAACATGCTGCAACTTATCTGCTTTCGTTTGAAGCTTTTTTGAAAGTTTATTTACCAAAACATCTTTTTGAATGAGGTGCTCCGCTTCTGAACCATACTTCTTATAAATGTTTCTTCCAAGCCTAACCATAACATTATAAAATACCTCTAAAACGCCAAAATCATCTAAACCAAATCTTTCCACTTCTCTTAAGGCTCTTCTAACAGAAGTTGAAGAAAGCTCATCGGATAGTATGCCCGCAGCATAATAAGGTAAGCTATGAGCTTCATCAAAAACACAGTTTAACTCTTCGGTTTTTATTCCAGCTCTTCCTAAAATAGACCCTCTTATAGCGCTTACAAGAATGTAGTTGTAATTGCCTATTATTATGTCGGCGTGTCTGGCAAGAATTTTTGTTGCTTCGTACGGGCATATTTCGCTTTTTCGGCATTTTTCATAAACTTCACTTGGCATTAATGGTCCAATATCTTTAATCTTGTTAATTGTTGTGTAAGTGTGCCAGCTTGGCTTGCGTCCACTATAAGTTTTTTCATAATATTTGCACGTTTTTCCAAACATGCCTTGTTTCAAACCTTTACAGTAGTAGAGAAAATCGCGATAGCTTACTTCTCTAAGTTTTGGTTCTTCCGTGGCATATGGACACATTTCCTTTTTGCTTTTGAATACTGAAGCTACAAGTTTAACGTGACTGTGCTCTTTGATGTTTTTCAGTTCTCTGCAATAAATTTCAAGCTGGTTTCTCGTTCTTGTTAATACGAGAAGTCTTCCTACAGCATCATCTAATTCTTTTGCTGCAAAATAGGCTGTAAGTATAGAAACCGATTTTCCAGTTCCACATGGCGAAGAAAGTAAACCTATTTTCCTGTTTCTAAAAATGTTGAAAGCGAATTTTATTGCGTCAAGTTGGAAAGGGCGAAAACTTGAGTATGGAAAAATTTCTTTTACCAGTTTTTGAATTTTCTTTTCATGTTTTATGCTCAATAATATTCCCTTGCGTGTTGTGCTGTTGAAATTTTAGAAAAAGAAGAAATAAAATGTGTTTGCTTTCATTTTCCTTTGACTTCGCTTATGAACTGCTCATAAACTTTTTGAACACGCTCTGCTGCTGGTCCTGAACCTTCCACAACACCTTTTTCTGTAACTTTAACCTTGTCCATCACCCATATGAAGCCCTTATCTTCGTAAAGTTTAACCATGGTTGGGAAAACTTTTTCAAGGCGGTTTGCCAAAGCCCTTAGATCAAAAGGTTTTTCCACGCTTAAAATGTGGGCTACAACGTTTCCGTTTAGAAAAACTCTGTGCAAGGTTTTCCCTTTCTCATCCTTTGCTTCTGCAAGAACCAAGCTTAGCGTGTCAGGGTTAACGCCTACCAATGTTCCACTATAAGTCTTTCCAGTTGTGGTGGAAACAATCACATCCTTATCCACCATCGCCGTTATTTCGGTAAAGAATTTCCTTTGTGCTATAGACAATAGTTTAAACCTCCATTACCGCCTTAACAGAAGTGCAAAACACCTATTTAGGATTTTAACTTAGGGTTTCAATTCTCTTTGTTCCAAACTCTGCTTCAGCAATGTAATTGTGTTGGACGGCAAATCGCGGTAAACAACAACATTTGGTCCAATCCAACTGTTACATCCAACTTTAACGCCTGGCATAAAAAGCGTGTTTATCCCAGCCTTAACATTGTCACCTAAAACTGCTCCAAGCTTTGTTCTTTCACTGTCTACAACCTTATCTTTTATCTTCATTTTTATCGTCTTAGCATCTAAACGATAATTGGCCGTTATAGTTCCAGCCCCTAAATTGCAGTTTTCGCCGATTATGCTGTCGCCTACATAGGATAGATGTCCAATATGCGTGTTGTCCATGATTATGCTGTTTTTTATCTCGCAAGCATTGCCTATTCGAACTTTTTTGCCTATACTTGTGCATGGGCGAATGTAACAGTTGGGACCTATATCGCTCTCTTCATCTATAAACGCTGGTCCTTCGATGTAGGCTCCAGAACGTATGCGAGCTGTTTCAGCAACGCTTACCGGGCCAATTAAATGGGCGCCGTTTTCTATCGTGCCAAGGACTTTATGCTTTGTTCTTTGGAGTATCCAACGGTTTGCCTTTAGCAAATCCCAAGGTCTTCCGATGTCTAACCATTCATCCTTGGAGATTTCTACGCCTAGAACCGTTTTTTCTTTCAACAGAAGCGAAATGGCATCTGTTATTTCCCACTCTCCCCTAACAGAAGCTTTGGTCTTTTTTATCTTTTCGAAGATTTCCGTGGAGAAAACGTATATACCAGCATTAGCCAAATTTGTTGGCGCCTTATCTCGACTTGGCTTTTCAATTATGTTTTTCACACGTGAGTTTTCAAGCTCCACTATACCGTAATTTTCTGGCTTTTCCACAGGAACAACTGCCATTGTGGCTGCTGGTTTCTCTCTCTCGTGGATGGCAACAACTTTTTTTAAGGCATCTACAGAAAAAAGCAGGTCTCCATAAACTAGGACGAAGTCTTCTTTAACGTACGGTTCTGCGATGCTTACGGCGTTGCCTGTTCCAAGCACTTCCTTTTGCTCTACATAACTAATTCTTAATCCAAAATTTTTTCCATCTCCGAAATATGTGCGAATGGCATCTCCCATATAATGAATAACGATTAAAGTTTCTTCTATTCCCACAGCTTTTAAAGCGTTTAAACAGTGTTCCAGTAATAGTTTTCCGCCAACTCTTATCAGGTGTTTAGGTCTAGTTAGCGTAATTGGCTTAAGTCTAGTACCTTCTCCAGCGGCTAATACTACAGCCTTCACTTACTCATCCTCTCAACAGCAGTTCTTATAACAGCTATTCCCTTCTCCATTATCTTCTTTGCAGCTTTTAACGATTCACCTTCAACCGTAAGCCTCACAAGAGGCTCTGTGCCAGAAGCCCTAATCAAAATCCACCCTTCTTCTAGAGTTAGACGTAAGCCATCGACATCCAAAAAATCTTTAACAGAAGAAAACGCAGCCTTTAATTCCTCCGCTGCTTTTTCAACAACCCTGTGTTTAAGTTCGTTTTTGCAAGGTATGTTTTCTCTCAGAGTCGTATAACGTGGTGTTTCTGCAACAAATTCTGATAGTTTCTTGTTCTCGTTTTCTAATGCTTTCAAAAGTAAAATGGATGAAAGTATTCCGTCCGGACAGTAATGATATTGAGGATGTATCCAGGCTCCACAAGGTTCTCCCCCAAAAACAGCTTTTCGCCGTTTTATTTCTTCAGCAACATAAACGTCGCCAACTCTCGTCCTAACAACTTTTCCTCCAAGCTTTTCCACCATTTTTTCAACGCACATGGAAGCCTCAACATTCGTGATAATAGTTTTGCCCTTTCCTTTCTTTATGGCATAAGCAGCATAGGCTGCCAAAACACGGTCAAAATCCACAAATTCTCCACACTCGTCAATAAAGGCTACTCTGTCTCCATCCCCGTCATAGGCAACTCCAACGTCCACGCCTAACCGTTTAACAAGTTTTGCCAAAGGCTTCAATGTTTCAGCATTTGGCTCTGGGCTTCGAGCTGGAAAGAATCCGTCTGGATGGGCATTTGCAGCTATTACTCGGCACCCTAAACCTTTGAAAATCTTTGGCGCAAGGTTGTAAGTGGCTCCACATCCAGGGTCTACTATTAAAGACCATTTTTTCTGCAGTTTCACTTTTTCCCATATCATTTCCGTGTAAAACCCGCTTTTATCGCAAAATTCGGCTTCACCGATTTTTTGCCAATCAGCTAATCGGAATTTTTCTTTTCTAATAATTTCTTCAATTTCATCTTGTTTTTCATCATTGTAGGCTATGCCGTTTTCGTCGAAAATTTTGATTCCGTTATATTGAGGTGGATTGTGAGAAGCTGTAATCATAACACCCGCGTCAGCCTCTAAACATCTTGTCAAGTAAGCCAAAACGGGGGTAGGCAAAATCCCTAAAACTTTAACATCCGCTCCACCAGCCAAAAGTCCAGAAACCAACGCGTTTTCAAGCATTAAACCCGAAACTCTGGTGTCTCTTGCCACAAGAACCTTTCTGTTTTTAGAAAAAGTTGCGATAGTCATGCCTATTTTAACCGCTAAATCCGTTGTTAAATCTAGATTAACTAGGCCGCGTATTCCAGAACTGCCAAACAGTTTTGGACTCAAACAATATTCACTCTTCTCTGGTATGGTTAAATAAAGAATCCATTTAAATAATTTAAGCGGAGCAAAACTTTTCTAAAAATCTTGTAAGCTCTTTTAGTGTTGGATGTTTTCCTTTATTGTTTGAAATGTAATAGGCAGCTATGGCATTAGCCAAAGTTAGCCTGCAACTGTCGGGAAGTTCATAAGCGTCGCCTAGTATGTTTCCAGCGTTCCAAGAGTCTCCAGCACCTGTAGCCCGCAAAACTGGAACTTTAAAAGCTGGCGCAGTCTCTTCATATTTTTTCGTGAATGTTGCAGAAAATTTTGTGGTGTGCAAATCAACTCTTGCAGAAATATGTGAAGCCAAAATTCTCGCTGATTCCTTTGCCAACTCTTCAAACCGCAATTTTTTCCGCATTTTTCCTATTTCAGAACTTATGTAAGAAGCATAACATATTGCCTCGTTTTCGTTTAAACTAAGAACGTCAACATGTCCACTCATCAGAACTTCTTTAACCAACTGCGGAATTTTCTCTTTATTTGGCGTCGGGTCTGCCGTGTCATAATAGGTTTTACCTTTACCTTTCGCTTTTGCACGATGAAAAACGGTTTTAGCCAGCTCTGTTCCAAAATACCTAGTTCCCGCCCAATTAAAAACGCACACGTAATCAGCATTCTCTATAGCTTCAAAATCTTTGCGGTCTAAATCTTGCGGTCCAAAATCTTCTAACGAGCCTACATCTCTTAACATAATGTTGACTATTCCATTTTCTGTTTTAATTTCCAAGGATGTTGTCATAGACGTTTTATCCAAGATTTTGATATGCGAAAAATCCACCTTTTTTGAGGTGAGGTAGAATTTTATAAGCTGTAATCCAAGTGTGCTTGTGCAAACTATGGGAGTGACCTTTACGCCTAACAGTGCAAGGGCGGAAGCCGTGTTTATGGCGTTTCCCCCTCTAATCTCAGTTTGTCTTACACCGTCTATGCTTCCTCCTTTCCTTTTCGCGGCATTTTCAAGGTTTTCAGCAAATTCTTTCAAAGAGAAGGGCAGGTTTACTAGGCGGTCGAGGAAAAAGTCTGGCATGACTACTACGTTAAATTCTTTAGCTCTACCCTTCAGAAGCTCAAGAGTTTCTTTAATAAGTCTGTTAGAGGGCAAGTCATGTTTCACCATAAGCAAAGTGAATCTATATGTAGATAACATTTTTTCATAAAGTATTTGAGTAAGTCCGGACTAGTACCGTAGACTTTCAAAAGCCGAAGCATGCGCTTAAGGGATGAAGTTTGAAGTTTAAAATTGAACTTTCTCTGCTAATATCCGCGATCATCCTATACATTGTCAGCACATTTTGCTATTCTTATGAAGCTTCAAGTCAAAACATGCTGCCCATTGTAAATTATCCTTATAGAGATTTTGCCTTGCTGCTAGTTGGCATTGCATCAGTTTTTATGGTAATTGCTGCAATTCTTTATTCAAAACGAAAATAACAAAAAGGACTGAACGTAATTGCCAGATAAACCAACAACATTCTTTACAACATTTGTAACGTTGGGTTTTATTTTTAAAATAGTTTCAGAATTCTTACATGAAGTTTGTGGACACGGCTTTTTTGTGCTGCTTTTCGGAGGGAAAATAACGGGTGTGCATATTAGTTTGTTGTGGCCTTACGAGTTTTCTCGTATATCGTGGAGTTTTACGGGTGACGTTAGCTTAACGCAGTTGGCATGGATTTATGTTGGCGGAATACTCGTATGCCTGTTCGCATCATTTATGACCCAAACGTTTCTGTTTTGTAAAAAGAAGGTTCAGTGGCATTTGGCTATTGTCCTTTTTTGGTTGGCTTTTTGGACGCTTGTAAATTCCACTGGGTACCTTATAATCGGTGGGTTAGCGCCTTTTGGAGACGTTGAAGAACTGATTGGTTTAGGTGTTTTGACAAGGCAATCTTCGCTTCTCATCGGCCTTCTATTTTTTGCTCTAGGTTTTATTTTGTTATCTTGGGTTCTGAGAAAATTGTTTGTGGAAATTTATCCCCTTAGAAAGGCAAGTTTCGGTGTGAGTCTTTTCTGGCTTATAATCCCGCTGCTTGTCACTGTGATGATGCTTAGTCCAGAACGCAGTTTGGCATGGAGTTATCTTCCATTGTCTTTTATTCCAGCTTTGCTGTCAATCGCTTTGGAATACCTTCTATTTTTATCTAAATAGAAAGCTTACAAACATCCAAACGAAATCTCCGAAAAGCAAGGCTGTTATTAAGCCTGCGGTTATGAAAATTAGCATTGGAAGTCCTGGACTTGCCCAAACCATGTCTTGGATTTTGCCATTTTCTATTGCTTTGGCTAATCTTTCAACTATGGCTTCTCTTTCTTCATCATTTGGCATTACTATAAGTTTCCGTTGCAGCTCATTTTCGCTTTTTTCTTCCACATCTTCTAGCGGATAATAATGCCATTTCTCTTTCAGTTTTTCTATTGGAACCTTGTAGCCAGTTATCAAAACAAGGATTTTTCTCCAGAAAGACTCTTTCTTATGGCTTTCTCCAAATAGCGATGTTCCGCTTTTTCTGTGCCAAACTATGTTACGTATAAATATGTAGATAGCTGTTGCTGCGGCTATTATGACCGAGTTGCTGAAAACGGTGAAAGGCAAAAAGTTTTGTGAAATTATTGAGATTTCTCCAGATAAAGGCGTTAACAGTTTTTCTGGGAAAAAGGGTAGGGCAAGAGCTAGGCACATTAGGGCTTTTGCGTCGGCGCCGCCGAAACCCCCTAGATAAAAGAGTGTTATGGCGAAGGTTGAGGTTAAGGCGAAGCATAAGCCGTAAAGATATAGCATTGAAGGGTTGTAGAAGAGGAGTTCCAGAATAGTTAAGGCGAATGCTGGGGGTGCAAAGAAAATCCAGAGGGTGTTACTGACTTCGCGGGTTCTATAGTCACTCCAAGAAGCGTAAACGAGAAAGGATAAAGTTACGATAGTTCTTGTCAGGGTAATCCATGTTTGCAATATGAACACCATTGGCTATGTTGAAGTGTTTTAGGTGCTATTTAATATTTTAAAATAGTGTAGACTTGTTTCAAAAAGAGTTTTAGGGAAGGCTGTGTTTAGCTGGTTGGTGCTTGTTCTGGGAATGGACCTAATGGTTGCTGTCCTGCTGAGGGTATAATCTTAAAGTAATACGTGTTTCCAGCAGTCCAATCGTAGGTTACGGTGAGTCTGACAATTGAGCCTGCAGCCAGCGATACCGGAAGTGATGGTGTTGTCGTTTGGTTCTCCAAGTTTGTGGACGATGTTCCAACGTAGACCTGAATTATCTGCGTGTCCGACGTCCCCGAGTTTCCAACGTCAATATCTATCTTTAATGTTCCACTATCGTTGTAAAATCTCACGTTTGCCTTGTATAGGATTACTCCTGCTTGTTGTCCTGCGCTGCTCATGTATGTCATTATCCATGCGTATGTTACTACTATTGCGGCTACGGCTATAACTATTAAGAGGAGTGTGGCAAGTATAGGCGATATAGCCTTTTTAGTTTTTAACATGTTTTTCTGTGCCATGTTTTTCACCTTTTACTGTTTAGCAAATCTTTTGATTTATTATTTAACTTATATGAACTTGAAATCTAAATTTCAAATTCTAAAAGCAGATGGTGCCTAACTTTCTGTAGTCACGGTGATTACTGGTGGATGTTCAGCGATTATCCACAAGCCGCTGCCGTCAGATTTGTATATGGGTGTTGTTCCGTCGAATGTTACTACTGCGCCATACCAGAGTATGTCTAACGCATGTGTGAAGCTAACTGAAGCCATACTGGTTACTGGGCACAGTTCTATAGCGTCTGAAGCGACGTTGAGGGCTCCTGTTTTGTTTCCTGCTATGTTGTCAAAGAAATAGAGCATTTGGTTGGCTGCATCTCTAAACATTATTCCAGTGCCTTTTGTTCCCGAGGCTGAGGTTAATTGGCTCCAGTGGTGTTGCCAACATGAAGCTGAGCAATTGTAGAATAAGCCAGTTGATGTTGAAACTTCTGTCCCGTTTTCTGTTTGCGGTTGCCCACCTGAATATGATAGTCTAATCGGGCATATATCCTGAATGTTTCTTGCTTGTTGCGAGCTTATGAACATTAAACGTAACTGGTACGTGTAGTATGTAGCGTTTGCAGGAAGGGTTAAAACGATGTGTGCATAGAGATTAGGGCAATTGTCGGCTCCTCCACCCCATTCCGCTTCTTGATGAATTATATCTCTTACGATTCCATTATAAATGCAATAGGCAGGGTCGGCTCCGTATATGCTCCATTCGTTGTTTATACGCATAAAACGGGCGGTAGCTTCGGTTGTTCTGATACTAGAATAGATTCTGAAATAGCTTCCTGAGGTATCTATATGTAGTGTAATTATTCCATTGGATAATACTCCACTACTAGGGTTGTCCGTAAAATATCTGTTTGTGTATGCATACGGTGTTTGAGTTGCTGTATCGCTTCCATTCCACCATATGGTTACTTTTGAAACGTTTGGGTTTACAAGGAAAACTAGCATTGTTCTGCTGTTGAAAACGCTGGCATTGTTGGTTAGTCCTAAGGGGATTCTGTAGTCTGAAGCCCAATCTTCTATTTGGAATGGTACTTCGTGGTTTACATTGTTTACTGTTTGGTTAACATGGATGGCTTTCACTGGTATTGGTGGAACAGGTTTCGCTTGGGTTGTTAAATTAAAGTTTTGTCCAAGCCACCGCATCGTTCCATTTTGTAATAGTTCAACCATCAGTGTTGCGTCTTCTAGTTGCTGATACAATGTAGAGTTCCATGAAAGTGTAATGGTATATTTGCTGAAGGATGATGCCACAACTATTATGCCTCTTGGGTCCTCTACTTGGAGCACATAGGAGTATGGGTCTATTTCTGGTGGTTTTTCTATAAGGTATGTGCCGTTTGCGAAGGCTGTTGGTTCTGTACTTGGTGTTATAAGTTCCCATGTAGAGTTTGTGTAAAAGTAGTGGTAGAATTTGAAGTTTTGTTTTCCAAGATTTATGATGGGTTCTCCTTCATCTCTAGCTACACTTAATCTTACATATTCGGTTGATGTTGCGTTTTGGATTTGTACGGATAATCTGCATGAAGTTGTGTAGGTTATTCCGTGCATTCCTAAACCGTTTAAGCTATAGGTAACTGCCAGATTTCCAGTGCTATAGCTGTTGTTTGTAAACCAGTATGTGGTCAAGTCTAGATTGCTTACGTTGAAGGATGTTCCCCATTCCGGGTGCATATTTGCAATGTTTACCAGTCCACTGTGAAGATAATTTGTTGCTAATGTTCTCGCATAGGAAGTGTTTCCGGTAACTTGCAGAACTGAACCGTAATATCCTATGGTGAAGCCTAAGATCTGTTTTAGTGCGAGGTTTGTTTCGTCTATTGCGCTTAATATTTGGGCTTGCTCTCGCACTGGACTGTTGCGTATAACTGAATAAGTTATTATGACAGTGCCTATCAAGACGACAGCTACAAGCAAAGCCGCAATAAGAGAAAATTGTCCTTTACAATTCATAAGGCTAAACACCTCCCACCAGCCCAAGCTGTAAAACTACAAGCCTAGAAGTTCCTGTTGCCGTATACTCCGAGCGATAAAGTCTAGGTTTGTAATCGCTTAAAAGCCCTAGAACTGTAAGCCTTATATCCGGTGTTCTTGTTAAACCAAGAGCGAAGAGAGAACCAGACCCTGTATTTCTAAACACAGCTCCAGGTATCCAGCCCCCTACGGGGTTTAAAACGTAAGTAGTTACAGTCAAATGGTACGTGCTTGTTATCCAAGATGGTAAGGCTCTTGTCGCCGTCTGATAGGGAGAAGGGTAGATACCATAATAGTTTGCGTAATACATAGAATCAGATGAAAGGTAAACAACCCCTGGGCTTCCAGTTATCCATCCTGAATCATAAGAGTACGATTGATTATCTAAGCCTTTGAGGAAAGCGTTTAATCCGGCTGCGCCTACACGTTTCATCCCGTAGATTCCCCAACTATTTTGTTGGTTTGGGAATAAGCCAGTGTTGCAGACATAATAGAGTGGGTAGCCTACTATACTTACCCATGTGAAATTATGTTCTCGTACTTTTTGACCCAAAGTATAACAGTATAACGCATAAGAACCAGCACCAGTGTCGTATCCCACGCCAGAACTTGAATAATACCCTGCTGGTATTGGTACAGCTTCTCCGCAAGTGTTTATTATCACGGCTCCTTGCACTGTTTCGCCTTGTAGGGATGTTCCGTTGAGTATTTGTCCGAGTTGTGTTGTGTTTTGCACCATTATGGTTATTTGGAAATAGGGTGATAATAGGTTGTATAGGTCTTCTGCTAGAGTATGTGCTGTATAGCCAGTTATCCACCATCCGTTGGCGTCGCTGCAATTCAATATGTAAAGAGTCCCTCCGCCTCCGTGCTCCCCAATCTTTTCGGGAACCACCCTAAAAGTAACATTGGAAGAAGCCACAAGATAAGAAGCAGCATCAGAACCAATCCCTAAACTTTCAGCGTTAGAAATTGACTTTATAGGCAAATAAAGCTCTCCTGTACTTCCGCTTTGCACTTCGTAAACCGTTAAATTGTAAACTACGTTTGGAGGAAGACAAGCAGAAAGTGCGATTTGAAGCTGACCCCAAAGTGTGTCATTTTCTGGCAAGAAAACTATTTCGCTTAAATCATAATCCACATCCAAAGTTTGTAAAGTCGTCAAAGCCAGCCTTCTTAAGTTTATGGGTGAAACACGTCTTGGAATGGGCAATACGGCGTAAAAAGAGGCAATTATGAAGGCGCTTGTAATAATAATTATTACCAGTAATATTTCGATGGTGCGCATCATCAGCCAATCACCTGATAACCTTCCAAACTCCACAAGGCGAGTTTAGCTTGATAGGCGATGTCGTTCACTATGACTTGGCGTAAGTCTGTTGTCACCCAGTCGCTACTTGAGGGGTCGTCTCCAAAAACCACTGGAAAAGCTAAAGAGCTTATACCCCAAGGCATTAAAACAACGCCAGTTTCTACGGCACTTTTTTTATAAGTGATAACGAGAATGCCGGGGTTATACGTTGGGATTGTAATTGTTTTGTAAGGTTTTCCCTCACCATAGTTGATTTTTCCAACTTTTCCTGTAGAGTTTTCCATGGGCACTTCGCGAAGGGTAAAGTCTTCGGTTAACAAAACGAAGGTGGCATTGTAAGCTATTGCTGCTGGATTATCTCCACCATGCACGTCATAACTATGAGCAATTATCACGGTTCTTTCTTCAAAATCGCTGATAAAAGGAACCACATAGTTTTCGTCGTGAGTAACATGTTCATAATAGCCAACTCCTATAAGTCCACTTAAATGCGCATAAGCAATCAACACATAGGAATCATTATCTTCATCTACGCTAGGAAAACTTAACACGGCTGAACCTTCAGCGTTAGTGTAAACGGTTCCATAATCTGTAGTAAATGATGGATAAGCTCCTCCTCCAGTCTTAACAGTGATGAAGCAATAGCTTACCATTGCGTTGGGGAGGGGAAATCCACGACCTTTGACATTAACGGACAAATTCAATGGGTTTGATTGAAGTTTCGATATTGAAACCGTTACAACGGGTGTTACGGTTAATTGGAAACTATATGTTCCGTTTATTCCAAGCAAACGCGCCGCAAGAGAATAATTGATAGCTTCAGTAAAGGGTACAAGCAAGAAGTTGCCAAAACCTACAGTAATGTTGCTATAATATTGTCCTGTTTTTGGATAGTAAACCGTGTCGCCTACTGCTGACTGTAAACGCATAAGCGAGAAAGGACTAAGCCTATACTGGGTAAATTCTGGGTCTTGTAAACCGAAACCCGTAGGTGTAACATTGCTTTTTCCCCAATCTATAGGCATGCCGGGGTTCAATAACATGTTATCTAATAGGTCGCTGCATTTCACTGCTAAAACTCTGTGGTGTTGATAAATTATGGCTGTTTGAATCGTTTGGTTGAATAAGCCTATGAAAAGCATTAGTGCCCCTAGGAAAACCGTGACCGAAACCAGGTGATCTATGGTTGAGCCTGCCATTTTCTACTCCCCCTACCCCGTGAAAGCCAAAGAAATAGTTCCATTAGCAAATTTTATTGCTCTGACTCCCGCGTTTGTGGAGTTGCTTACGAAAGTTGAGTCTTGCCAAACAATATTGCTTCCTAGAATTACAGAAGTTGTTACTGAAGTTTTTGCATCAACCATTCTAAGCGTTATTTCCAAAACTTTACTGGAATTTTCAGGCTGACTTAATGTTTCAAGCGTTGCATTTCCAGTATAAGCATGATTTTCTATGAAAGGCGGAACATCGACCTTTTGTGTAACGGTTCCAGTGCCTATCGTTTCATGATTTAAAGAGAAATATATTTGCTGTATCGTGCTTCCCAAATGGCTTGCGGCTTCCTGAAGAGCCAAAGTTCTCCGAGAATCTACCCAAATATTCATCATCCAGCCAGCAGCCAAGGGAAAGAGAAAGATCTGCAATATCAAAACCGGAACCATAATCATATATTCAATAGTTATATGTGGCACTCATATATTCCTCCTATACGTGTAATCCTAAAGACACGATCACCTCTCCGGTGTAAAACTCAATAATAGAACCTGAAGGAACATTCACGTAAACGGTCTGATTTTCAAAATTAAAGAAGTCAGAGTCAAACCCTATGCTTTCTTTCGGAAAAGAAACCTCTATCTTGACAGAGGTAACACCGCTCTGACTCTTTACGGAGACATTGCTTCCTCTAAGCGTTATAGACTGTGAATATCGCGGATGAGATCCAGAAGAGAGAATTGGCAAGTAAAACTTGAAGTAATTAACAGATTCTTGACCAGTAAATATTGTCGAATTCATCACTCTTATTATGGGCGCGACAACAATCCTTATGAAGTTTCCATCGTTCATAGGCAACTTTTCCATCACATAAACTCGACTGACAGGCGCCGATGTACCTGCTTGAAGAAAAGAACGGTTTGACGGATGTAAACTTTCATAGTAGTTGTTCCCAAGGGAGTATTTGCTTACAGGCATGTTAAACAGGATAATTCCGGTAGTATAGCTTGCAAAATATGTTGTTCCATTTACATACACTGTATAATTTAAAGCAGAAGATTCAAAATTTACTTGTCCAAATTTACTGCTATAGCTTACCGTCTGTGTACGTCCAATAGTCCAAGCGACATCATCTATTTGAAGCCCCACAGTCTGCATAAATTGTTTCACAGCGCTAAACTCGTTTTCAGCCATTCTCGCATTCAAAAAGTTATTCGCAAAAACCACAGTAACTAGCAAAAGCACAACTACGGCGCTAGTCAGTATAACCGTGGAAATGGCTGGACTAACCGCCCTTTTATCAGCTTTAAACTTTTGAAGCGACTTTTTCTTCTTCTTTATTTTACTTCCCCCCTATCCGAATGTTATAAACATAGGCACAAGTTTCGATGCTAGAACTGCAATTATCACAAGAAGCGAAGCATGCTTGAAACCTGCCGCAACGGATTCTTCACTTATTTTACCCGCAACTAACCCTATTAGATAACTGTGGAAAATGCATGAGGTTGTAAAAGTCATTATCATAGGACTTAAATCCTGCGTTTGAGTAGTTTCAGCCACGCCGAGTGTTCCAGCTGTAAATCCTATAATCATGGTTGTTGTGGCTACAAGCAGAATCGCAGCAAAATAGGGCATCAGTATGTAGGGACGGACAGCCATCTTCTTCTCTTTTTCAACTTCCTGCGTTAGATTGTTGAATCTTGCCAGAGACTCTACCATAGCAATTGTTCCACCACCCACATCTATGGTTTCAACAAGCAAGAACATGATAATTTGAGTCATCCAACTGCGAACACGCTTAACAAAATCCATAATCACTTTCCTTAAGGGAACCCCCCAAGAAATCTCAGAGCTTATTTTGCGTAGTTCCTTGCTGAACTCACCATAATCACGATTAGATAAACTTTCGATACATTTTTCTGGAGACAACCCTGTTTTCCTAACTTCCGTTAAGTCTCTCAAGAAACTGTTTATACCCATTTCGATACTTGCCTTCTTTTTTGAAATCCTGCTGTGAACCACAGCGGCTGGTGCTGTTGCCACGAAAAGGGCTATAGTAACAGCCACTGGCAAATCAATTATTGTCTGAAACGAGCTGAAGAATGGCACTTCCATGTATCCCATAAAGTCTGTCATCAGCAAGAAGAGTATCATGGCTATTATGCTGCAGACTCCGAAGACTTTGTAGGGACGCATTTCTACAATAGGAGTTTTAGGTTGCATGCTGTGCGCTAAATAGATGAACATTAACGAAAGCAAGGGCGTAAATAAGTAAGTGTAAAGGATTATGCCAGAATACATGGATATGCCAACGCTGTAGATGGATTCAACGCTGAACAAAATGTAGAAGCATAAAGACATCAAAACCATAACAATTATGAACGTTTCCAACAGCATTCCAAGTCTTTCTGCCGCCGCCTTAACACGCATAGCCCTTGTTTTAAAAATGTCTTCTGCTTTTCTTTCGAGGAAGTGTCCTATATCCCCGCCTATGATTACTGTTGAGGCGTATCCGGAAAAGAAATCCTTGAAGACATCTAATGGGTTGTTTTTTGCGGAATTTTCGATAGCTGTAAGTGGGTCTATACCGAAGATTTCCACATCCTTTATTATTTCTCTGGCTTCACTTCTCATAGCCGGCATCAGTTCAACTTCTGCGAGGCGTTTAACACTGGTGTAAGGTGCTATACCTCCAGAAGCCATGACGCTGATGTATGCGGCAGCGAAAGGCATTTCCCTCTCTAGACTGCTTGCCCTTTCGCTTGCTCTTGAGAGAGGTATCAGCAAGAAACCTATCATTATGTAAAAGGGAACCGGCACTAAGAAAATCATTGGGATGAAACCGTAAAGATACAAAATTATTATGGCTACTATCGAAATGGGAAGTGTCAAGGTTGCGAGGAAAAACATTAAAGAAACGTAGGTTTCTGGGTAAATCTTAATTTTCGCCTTTTCCAAGTAGTCCTTGAATTCAAAAACATGTTTTAGAAAGGAAGGCGCCGTCCTTCCGAAAATGCGGAAAGACCATGCCTCAAGTTTTTCTAGAAGTGGCAACTAGTTTTACCTCCTCCCCTGCAAGAACTTTCTCGTAAATCTGCTTTGGTCTAGCATAATATTCCGCGATGATTGCAGCTACGTCTTTGTAGCTTCGTATGTTACGTTCACGCATCCAATGCAAAACTTCTTTTCGTCTTTTTATCTCTTCTATTAGCTCTTTTTTGCTTATACCTAAACGTTCAGAAATAGACGACAGCAGTACGCTTTTGTTAAATGAGGACACATGCTCGTCTTTCGCAGGGTTCCACTTGAAAATACACCGATAATCTTCGTAATCAGCAACCTCATTAGCATTTATTACACGCCTATACGCCTTTCTCTCCTCACCTTTTATGAGATGAACCCTTTGAACTGACAGAACCAAGTTCATCAATGGAATGTAAGCAGGGGCAATATCCATAGGTTTCTGTGTTAAACGCTTAACTGCAGAATCAAGGTTTTCAGCGTGCATTGTACACATACCGCCGTGACCCGTGGCTAACGCTTGGAAAAGCACGTAGGCTTCTTGTCCTCTAACCTCTCCCACAATCAGTACATCTGGACGATGTCTCATCGAAGTTTTCACAAGGTCGAAAAGTGTTACTTCGCCTACACCGCTGCCGCCTAAACCGTAACTTTGTCTTGCTATAAGTGAGACCCAGTTTTCATGCGGTAGGTTAAGTTCTGCGGTTTCTTCTATCGTTATTATTTTGCTTCCAGGCTTTATTAGACATGCCAAAGCGTTTAAGGCTGTGGTTTTTCCAGCTGCTGTGCCGCCTAAAACCATTATTGACGCTCTGTTTTCAAGGCACATCCAGAAGTAAGCTGCCATCTCCTCCGAGAAAGTGCCCAAGTTTATTAGGTCAATTATGGAGTAGGGGTCTTCTCTGAACTTTCTGATGGTGAAGGCTGTTCCAAACGGGGTTACTTCGCGTCTGTAGCAGACTGCAAGTCTGTGCTTTCCAGGAAGCGAAGCGTCTACTATGGGGAAGGCTGAGCTTACATGTTTTCCAGCCATGTGTACAAGTTTGACAACCATGTTGTCAAGTTCTTCATCGCTTTCAAATTCAAGGTTGGTTTCTATGCTTTCATATTTTCTATGCCACACGTAAACAGGCTTATTAACACCGTCGCATGAAATGTCTTCGATATTTGGATCACGCATTAACGGGTCAATTCTGCCGAATCCTACAAGGTTTCTTTCAGCATGATAAAGAATCTTGTACCATGAAACGTCTGGAAGCCATCCTAAGCTTATTCGATATTTGTCAACAATTTTCTTGGCTTCTTCTGCAAAAAACTTTCTGGGGTCAAGTATTTCTTCTTTTGGCGATTCTATTTCTGCAAGCAATATTTCTAAAATACGGTTGTAAACGCTTCTTTCGAGCGGGTCAAGCTGTAACTCATCCAATATGTACTTGTACTCACCCGTCTTCGGATTTTGAACAATGGCAACATGAGCAAAGGGCTCATAAAGAGGGTATTTCTCCACAACTTTGAACCCTCTGGGTACAGGTTTTGGTGGAGCTGGCGGAATCGCTACTTTCTCTTTTTTCTTTAGATTAAATCTTATTCTAACTTTCTTCAGTTTAGCTAGTGATTCCTTTAGTCGAAGTTTAGCCATTGGCTTTTCTCCCATCCATTTATATGATATGTACGGTCTATTAAATATTGCGTCTCACGAAACATTACGTTTCTTCTTCCGTTGAAACTGTAATAATCTTCAATTTAATGAGGACAACAACTATCGCAATTATAATTATTGGAATAAGAATAGCCAATGTAAGAGTCCATGGCCACTCCCACGGCTTCGGCTCTATAAGCACTGTTATTTGGTTTGTTCCTTCCACGTAGCCTTCTCTGGTTACGTTTGCGGTGATGTTAACGAGCAATTCGTTTGCTGTTTGAGGCGCATTGAAAATGAAGGAGCAATAGCCCTCTTCATTAGTTGTTGCTGTGTTTTCTTGGAAACTTCCAGCTGTCGAGTATAGGGTCACTAGGGCGTCGCTTACCTTGCTTCCATCATCTTTACATGTTACAAGCACTTCAACTGTAGCTGGTTCTCCAGACCTCACTGCAGATATTAATATTTGAATTTCAAAGGTTCTCGGGTTAACCGTTATGTTCAACTGGCTTGTGCTTCCAATATAACCTTCTTTTGTGGCTGAAGCGACGATCGTTATGTTGGTCTGCTCGTTAACAGCTGGTGCTATATACATAAGTGTCGCGTTTCCATAGGCATCTGTTATTTCTGAAATTGCAACATCAGTGCCTTCGCTTGTTATGGTAACATTTGCTCCCTCTACTGGATAAGTTTCATGTTTCACATTAACGGTTAATTCCAGCTCCGCATTAGATAAGGTGGTGTTGGATACGGCAGTTATTTCGAGAGTGAGTATTCTTGGCTTCACCCATATCGTTGTCTGTCCAACTCCGTTAGCGTAGCCTTCCTTAATTGCAGTGGCTGTTATCGAAACGTTCAATCCGTCTTCTGCCACAGTCTGTGGTGCAGTAAAGACAACAGTAATCTCGCCTTCCAAATTTGTATTCGCTGTTTGCGTTGAGAAGTTTCCTCCATTATCCGATGCCATAAGAATAGTTGCGTTTACGATTGGAATGTCATCATAGGTTACGCGAGTTATTACTGTGGAGTTAGCCTCTGAGAATATAGTTTGAGGACTGGCAATAACTTCTACTTGAAGTATTTTAGGTTTTATCGTAATCATGAAAGAGCCGTAGCTTTCTGCAAATCCTGATTTTGTGGCTGTAACAGTTACAGCGACATTTATCTCAACAGTTGTTTGAGGAGCAGTGAAGTTAAACGTCGCAGTTCCGTTGATGTCTGTTACACTAGTCAACGGCGAAACAACGCCATTATCACATTCTATTGAAATTATTGCGTCTAAAATTGGTTCTCCAGAAAACTCTGTTACATGAACCGTTAAGGTGGCTGTCTCTTCCGACTTAATCGTTGCGGGTTCAGTGGACATGTCAACCATCATTGGTGGAAGAACGGTCACATATGCGTGGTCAGAACCGTCTGCGTAACCATCTTTAAATGCTCTTGCAATAAGCCTTACATCGGTTACTTCTGTCACATTTGGAGTTGTGAAAGTTGTTGTGAAATATCCCGTAGAATTCGTTAGACCTGTGAAAGGCGAGAAAACTCCGCCTTTTATAGAATACAACTTGACATTTGCATTTCCTACAGGAGCGGTGCCATTTGTTACGTAAACCGTGACTGCGATATTTTGGTTGAACTCTGCAGTATATTTGTCCAAACTTATTTGCACATTTAACGGCGTAAGGTCCTGCACAATTATTGTTGTCGAGGCTATTTCGCTTTCATTTCCAAAATCGTCCTTTACCTTTAATGTTGCTATGTAAGTTCCTGTGTTGTTATACTTGTGCATGAAAAGCGACAATGTTATCCAGCCAGTTACATTTCCATCGCCAAAATCGAAGAAGTACTGGTTCACTTGTCCGTCATCGTAGGAATCTGTCCCTACGAACGTAATTGTTTGGTTTGGTGCAGCTAATACCAGGTCTGTCCAAAGCACTGCTGTTGGAGCAATATTACTATAGTCTATGGGTTTTGTTAAAAAGAATATAAAATCAAGATTCACTCCATCTCCTCCAACTGGATTTCCTTTTCCTTTAGGATTTAGAGATGGATGATACGGTCCACTTCTGTCTCCCCAATAATTATACGTAGCATTAACGGCAGCACTGCCCCATACGTCCATGCCCATATCGTTATCGTAAATGTCATTGAAATGGGCCTCATGGTTTTCTCCGCTTGCGTAGTAGATTCCAACAGTGTTGTTTACTATGTAGTTCTTGGTTATGACAGTGCTCGTGTTTGTTGAAATATAGAAACCATAATTGTTCTGCAAAATTTGGTTATCTTTAATTTTTATATCGCTGTATTCTTCTGGTTCAAAAAGTATCCCTGCATTACTGTTTTGTGAAATGCTATTTTGCTGTATACTTAGTGTTGTTCCTGTTAAACTTCCTTCTAGGCTTATACCGTTTTCATTTAAAGTTATGTTGTTGTTTTGTATAGTGATCTGGTTGCCGCCAAATATTTCTATACCATTTTGGTTGTTTAATATAGTATTGTTTTTAACTTCTATGGTGCCGCCTGATATCTGTATGCCGTTCACCGAATTATGCTGCACGAAGCACTCTCCAATTTTTAAGGTTCCCCTTTCTAATACTATCCCGTTTTCTCCGTATTCCAAAACACACTTTTTCAGTGTAGATTGTTGGGCTGGGTTGTCATTAGAAAATATGATGGCTCTCCAGTCTCCTGGTTCTGGTTCTTTCTTGTTTGACGTAAACCTAATAACCCTATCACCAGTGCCATTAGCAACTAATATTCCCTCCACTATTAAAGAAAATTTTCCCCCAAATCTAACTTCTACACCAGGCTCTATTGTCAACGTGACATCTGGCAAAACAGTGACGTTATTGGATAGAACGAAGGGGTGGTCAACAAGCGTCCAGACAGTGTCTTGGTTTATTTCTCCTTCTACGTAAGTTGCCTTTACCGAAGGGAGAAGTGTAACATTTGCAATTTTGAAAATGCTAAAAGTTAAAATTAACAAGATACTCAATACTATTAATTGTCTTTTCATAGGTATACATCCATTTGTAATTTAAACTTACAGTATCCCTCGACCTATGCTAGTTTAAAAGTTATGAATTCAAAATATGAAATTGAAAACAATCCCATAAGACGGTTTTTTAGCAAGAGATTTAACCAAGCGAAAACACAACCTAAAAAGCATAAGGAGGAAAAACTTTGAAGACTTTCACAGCCATAGCCCTTGATAATTTTCCATTAGTAAAATCGGGAGATGACATAGCCCAACTAATTGTGGATATAGCCACGAAAAATGGCGTAAAAATCGAGGAAGGAGACATTGTTGTTATAGCTCAAAAAATATTCTCCAAAGCCGAAAAACGTGTAGTGAAGCTAAGAGACATAATTCCTTCAGAAGAAGTCTATGAAATCGCAGAAAAAACTGGAAAAAGCCCAAAGTTTGTAGAGTTGGTTTTGAAAGAAACAGAAAAAATCGTAAAGGCTTCCCCTGAAATATTGTTGGTTAAAGATAAGCGTGGTTTAATCTGTATAAATGCTGGGATAGACAAATCCAATGTTGAAGGCGAAGGCAACTTTGCACTACTGCCAGAAAATCCCGACAAATCTGCAGAAGAATGCCGCGTAAAAATAAAGAAGTTAACAGGCAAAAACGTTGCAGTAATAGTATGTGATACCTACAGCCGTCCTTTTAGGCGTGGTCAAGTAAATTTTGCCATAGGCTTTGCGGGAATAAATCCTTTCAAAGATTACAGAGGAAAAGAAGACCTTTTCGGAAAAATCCTTAAAGTTAAAAATGTTGCAATTGTTGACGAAATAGCTGCTGCCGCGGAAATTCTGATGGGACAGGGTAAGGAAGCAACTCCTGTAGTGATTTTTAAAGGATTAAACAACATCGTAGAATTCTGTGAAAAACACAGTATAAACGATCTTCAAATTTCAAGAGAAGAAGACCTGTTTAGAGACGCGCTATAACTCAATTAGAAATGGATTACTGCATTTCTCTTCTCCCATAGTTGTTGATGGGCCATGTCCTGGATAAACAACAAAATGGTCTGGCAAGTACGCCAATTTTTTTAAAGACTGTCGCATTTCTTTTTCAGAACTTTCTGGAAAATCCACTCTTCCAATAGAGCCCATAAACAAAGTGTCTCCACTAAATACTTCTTTTTCACCTATAAGTGATATGCTTCCTCGACTGTGGCCCGGCGTGTGCATAACCTTTAGAACCGACTTTCCAAACTTAATGGTATCTCCGTCATGCAATAACACGTCAGCCTTTGGAGAAAAATTTTTGAAACTAAAAAAACCAGCAATTCCTCTACTCGTTTCTCCAAGCATGTACGCATCAAATTCATGAATCAAGATTGGCACGTCAAATTTCTCCTTAACAATTCCATTTCCGCACGTGTGGTCTGGATGTCCATGAGTATTCACAATGTACTTCAATTTCAATGAGTTTTCTTCAATAACTTTGAAAATTTTTCCTGCCTCTCTCTCATCATCAAAACCAGGGTCAACAATAATGGCTTCTCTTGTTTCTTCGCAAGTTATAACGTAACAGTTCGTGAATAATGCGCCTACAACGAAACTTTGCACTTTCATTTCTATCTCATTGACCATGATGTTTTATGGCTAATAACCGTTTGCTTTTCATTTCTGTTTGGTACACCAAAATGATTAAATTTCTGGTTGAAGTAAATATTTGTGGAGAAAGGGAAGGTTTGGGTATTCGAGAGATTGAAGAGGTCGCAGCTCGTTTTAAAATCTGCCCTAAATGTAAATCTGTTTCAGGATTTTGGCTTGGTTTTAAACGTGATAACGCCTATGTTCAATGCAAAGGATGCGGAGCTAAGTTTGAATTGCATGAAGTGTATGCCATTAGTGAAAAGGGTGAAGCCCCTAGGAAATCCAGATTTTTTAGAAAATAATCTCTATTTCTAATCCGATTCTGAATATTGTTTAATTTTTGAAGGAAAATTCATAAACAAAGCCTCTGCACACGTTAACGAGGAGGCTTAAGTGAAAAATCGTAACGCTGAACCACTGGTTTCAATAATAATTCCCGTATATAATTCGCAACAGACAATTCAACGATGCTTACAGTCCATTGCTGATCAAACCTACAAGAAAATCGAAACCATAATCGTTGACCGTTACAGTTCTGACAAAACAATTCAAATAGCCAAACAATTTAATGTTAAAATACTGCGCCTAAACAGCGAAAGAAGCTTAGCTAAGAATTTCGGCGCCAAGAAATCCAGCGGAAAATTCCTTTTATTCATGGATTCAGACATGGAATTACATCCAAAAACTGTCGAAGAATGCATTGTTTTATGCAACGAAAAAAATTTTGATGCAGTAATGATTCCGGAAACAACTATAGCTTACGGGTTCTGGGCTAGATGTAGAAAGCATGAAAGAGACTTCTACAATAATGATTCAAACTTTTTTTTGATGCCACGCTTTTTCAACAAAAAAACCTTCCTTAATGTGCAAGGATTTGATGAAAGACTTGTTTTAGGAGAAGATTTTGACTTAGCTAGGCGATACGAGAAAAGGGGTTACCACATAGGAGTGGCAACTCTGCCAATAAAGCATATTGAAGGAAAACTTGCCTTAACAAAAGTTATTTTAAAAGCTTATTACTATGGCAAGAGTTTTGTTCCCTTCTTTTTTAAAAATCCTACACTAACATTAAGAGGATATTCTCCAACAAGGTTTGTTCGAAATATAAAATTCTTGCTGAAACAGCCCGCCTATCTATTCGGCATTTTAGTCATTAAACTACTTGAATATGTTTCTTATGCAATTGGCGTTTTCGCATATGTCTTAAGTCACACAATTTTTCTGAGGTAGATGCGATGAAATGTGATAGCCCTTTTCCTTTAGTTTCTATAATAATACCCACTTTCAATTCTGGTAAAAGTTTAGAGTTGTGTCTTAAATCCATTCTAAATCAAAGCTATAAAAACATAGAAATTATAATAGTGGACGCCTTCAGCAAAGACGATACTAAAAGAATTGCGAAAAAATTCGGGGCTAAACTATTTTTTTCAGCTAGTGAAAGAAGTCTTGCTAGAAATTTTGGAGCTAAAAAAGCTAAAGGAAAATTTGTTTTATTTGTTGATTCAGATATGGAGTTAACTCCTAATGTTGTAGCAGAATGTGTGAAACTGTCCTACTTCAATAAGTTCGATGCAGTAATTATTCCAGAAAAATCCGTTGGGGAAAGTTTCATTGCCAGATGTAAAAAGTTGGAAAAAACAATGCATATGCGTGAGGTTTATGGTGAAGCTCCACGGTTTTTCAAGAAAAAGGTTTTTGATGATGTCGGTGGATACGATAAAAATCTGGTTATCGGTGAAGATTTTGAGTTAACGCAACGTCTCCGTAAACACGGATTTGACATTGGAAAATGTAAAGCTTCTATAAAACATCACGAAGAAGACCTCACAATTAAAAAGCTGATAGCAAAACTTTATTATTATGGTAGCACACTGCCATTCTACTTTAAAAAGGAACCTATTCTAACATTAAAAACTTCTTCACCAGCATATTTTGTAAGAAATTTGTCTTTTTTCAAAAAGCAACCACTGCTTTTTGTCGAGTTACTTAGCTTAAAATTAATCGAGTACGCAGCATACATAGCGGGTTTCTTAACCTCTCTTTTCTCTTTGAGAAATTTGACTGGGTGGATGAAACCTTGAAAAAATTTCTAAAAACTTTTTGTCAAAAGTTTAAAGCAAACTTTGGAAACATAAGCTGGCTAAAAATTAGAATACTGCTAGATTTCTGTCTAATCACTTTAATAGGTATTATAATATTTCGCAACTTCCTTTTTACAAATAAGTGGCCAGCGGGAGGCGATGCCCTTGGACTTGTTTCTAGGGCTTACATTTTCGGCAAAGATTTAAGATGGCTTTACGTATGGCGACCCCACTCCTTCGGTTTTGTGGAAGTAATCCATGGGTATGACTTTTTCCTTATGATTCTTCACTGGTTTACAGGAAACGCCATAGCTACAGCTAAATATTTTCTATTTTTTACTTTCATTTTTTCAGGCTTTACGAGCTATGCTTTAGTTTACTGGTACACAAAAAACCCCACAAGTTCGCTTGCTGCATCTCTTATTTACGTTTTAAATCCGTGGCTTTTTTCCCAATACACCGAGGCTCATGGCGATATACTTTTCAGCTATGCAATTGCACCAATACTCTTTCTTTTGATTTTCAAAGTTTTTGAAACAAAAAAAACCAAAGAAATCTTGGTTACTGGCTTGGTTTTAGCTATTTTTGTTTCTGCTTTTCATCCAGAATGCGTTGTAATTTACGGCACTTCCTTTATTATTTTTGCACTAACATACGTGCTTATGAACAAAAACACTTCAAGCAAACTAAAACAGGTTGAAAATCTGCTAAAAACGGCATTACCCTTGGCTCTCATCAGCTTCTTCTTGGCTGCTTTTCTGTTTTTACCAATGATTTTCAATGTTCAGCCAAGATACTATTCGCCTACCTACAAATATTATTTAGAGGAAATTTGGGGTGGCACCTACAAAAATCTGACGGATGCCTTTGCTCTAGGAGCAGTAGAAGTCTGGGGATACGTAAACATTGTAGATGTGGTTACAGGGATAGACTTGTCAGATGTTCCAGCAAAGACTATATCAATAGTAATATTCTTTTTGGCATACTGCACCGTTTTTCTCAGAAAAGATAAATACACCGTTTTCTTCGTAACCGCCTCTGTAGTTTCAATGTTTGTTTCCAAAGGACCATACCCTCCATTTGGCGAGTTGTTTGTTTGGGGTTGGTTGAACATTCCATACTTTGCCGTTTTTAGGGCTGCAAGCAGATGGATAATGATGAGCTGTTTATCACACGCTTTTCTTATAGGGTCGCTTGTAAACATTTTAACACTATACATTAGAAAGAAACGATATCTTGAAATAAAAGAAGTGTTTTCTAACTTTAGCGTAAAGATTGCATGGTATCTTAAGGCAAAAAAGCTTGCAACCCCATTCAAAATTATTGGAAACTTCTTTTTTAACTTTCATAAAGCTCTTCATTACCTAAGTGTATGTTTGATAATCTTAATTTTTCTTAATGGTTTCTTTTCAACATGGTACTTTCTCCGGGAAGGACTGCAAGTTTATTCTCCACTAGAAAATTATGTGCAACCCTACGAATGGCTAAGTCTTCAAGAAGGCGACTTTAAAGTTGTAAGCATTAACAGAGGCCCAGCAAGATGGATGGGCGTTTCTTCATCCAGTTTTGATTTTGGCTATTCCGCAATGCTAACAGAAATAGGTTGGGGACATGATATTGGCTTTGAAAGTTCGTTTATCCATGATAAACCAGTAATGCAGGACGGTGGCTGGGATTCTAACGCCCACAGCTTCACGGATTACCTACGCTTCCGTTTAGCTGGGCAAAGGAAAACCAGCGATTTTCTAAAAATAGTGGGTTTATTTAATTATAAATACATAGTTTTACCTGCATACTTGGACAGCGATATAAAAAGTTTCTTTCTAAACCAAACTGGAGCCACGTGTAACATAGTCTATAACGAAAATGAATCATTAATAATTGAAAATCCCTATCATGTCCCACCTTTCTTTGGCACAAGTAAATACGCAAATGTTCTAGGCGGCTACAATACTTTTGGATATTTATGCCGAATTAAATCGTTCGTGTTAAATGAGACAAGTCTTTTTTTCATTAATCAGTTGGATGATGAATTTTTTAAAAAACTGCAAATAAATGCTACCGCGTTAGTTTTAGTTAATTCCAACATTTTAGACCTTGTAATGTTGCAATTGAGAGGAAAAGCAATAATTCTAAACGCTGCAGATTTCGGAGTTTATAGTTATAACGCTTCAGAATATTGGGTGCAGACAAGCTCTTGGAATGAAATTGGCGCATTAGTTTACGGTGGTAAAACACTTACCACCTACGGAAATGTAACAGAGAGCATTCCTTTTGAGATAACAAAAGATGCGACGTACGACATTTGGGTACGTATTGGTTTCCTTTCTAACAGAGGCAATCTGACGATTTCTGTAGACGGCAATCTTGCAGGCGAAATTAAACCTGAAGCAGACTACTGGTGTGCCCTTTCATGGGTTAAAATACAAAACTTACACTTGGAAGAAGGGAGGCATGTGATAACTTTAAAAAATAATGGTCCCGGTTTTAACGATGTTGATGCTGTGGCAGTAGTTGAACCAAGCGTCTTCCAAACCACTTACAATGAAATCCTTCAATCCATTGAATCTTTTCAAGGTAGAATAGTCGACATCATAGGTGCTGCTAACCTTTTCGCATACAACCTTACCGAAGGATGGGCAATTCATCTCCAAGAATACGAAAATGACTTATTAAAAGCTGAAAACGCCTTAGAAGTGATAAAAGAAAACGCTACAGTTTCTGCAAGCTCTACTCAAGACAATTTTATTCCACAAAATGTTTTAGACGGGTCACTCGAAACTAGATGGGCTTCGAACCCTGCCCAAGAGACTCCTCAATGGTTAGAAATAGAGTGGCCAACACCACAGGAACTAGCAGGTGTAAAAATTTTCTTTGAAACAGCCGTTGCAAAAGATTTTACAATTCAAACCTGGAATGGAACACACTGGGTTACACAAATAAATATTACAGGCAACTCCCTGCTTTCACCTGTTTATATGTTTAAAAAGCCTGTTGAAACCGATAAACTTTTGCTTACAGTAAACTCTTATGGAACTGAGCATCACTTAGTTAGCATTTTTGAACTTGAACCTTGTAAACTATCTTCAATCACCACCAGCCATTTCATACCTAAAACTGGCAAGTATATGCTAGCGTTACGTCTCGCTAGAGGTCCTGGTTATGGAACATTAAATCTGAGAGTAGCCAATAATTCCTTGCTATTTAATTGTTCTGGTGTGGAGGAAAATTTTCAATGGTATGAAGCAGGGCCAATTTTTTTGGAAAAAGGTGAACAAAAGTTTACCATTGCGGCTTATGGTAAAATACTGTTTGACCAAATAATTTTGTATTCGCTTAAAGAAGATGAAAGTATAGTTTCTGTTCAGAATATTTTTAACTCTAATGTTGATTCGCCAATAATCCACTATGAAAAATTAAATCCGACATGCTACAAATTACATGTAAAGACTGAAAAGCCATTTTTTCTGGTTTTTTCTGAAACTTACCATCCCCTCTGGAAAGCTAGATTAGAGAATGGTCAAGAAATAAGTTCAACTATTGCTTTTTCTTTTGTTAATAGTTTCTACGTGAATAAAACTGGAGAGTTTAATATAGACGTATATTTTGCAGGTCAATGGTATGCAGATGTAGGGTTAAAAATCTCTCTGGCAAGTTTGATTTTCATTGTCGTAGCTGTTCTTACCCCAAGAAATATTTCTAAACGTATTAAAAGTCGTCTAGCTTTTTGGAAGGTGAAAGCTTGGCTGCTGAGAGCCGGAAGGAAGTAGATTATTGGAATGTTGTGGCTTTTGAAACTGAAAGAGAAGAATTAGACGTTAGGCTCTCCAAATGGAGAAAAGTCGCGAGAAACTGGCTTGCCCATTATGCAGAGAATAAAACATACGACTTTATTGCTCAAACCTTTCAGGAATATGTAACTATTAGAGAAAATTCCAATAACGTTTCTAGGTTTAAGAAAATATGCTGCTACTTTCAGTAAGAAAGCTTACTACTTTTTGGCAAGTAAGCCTTCTTTTTCGCCTAATTTTCTTTCGTTTTTATCGAAGATTTTGATGTTGTTGGCGAAGCCGTTAGATTATGGTTTGGCTGATTCGCCTTTAGGTTTTCTTTCTATTGGAAAGATTCTGCTTTTCAGAAAAGTTAAGAAATACTAGCAAACTCGAAATCTAACTCTGAACTCTCCTTAAAACTCTTTTTTCTACAATCCAAAGCATCATTAGAACGCTTTCAAAGTGAAATCTTCAAATGAGATGTTTCATAGTTTTACCTTGCTTTAATGAGGAAAAAAACATTAAACAACTAGTCCACTCAATAGATCATGTTCTAAAACCTTTACTGCCATACAAAATTATCGTGGTTAATGACGGGAGCTATGATAGAACAGGCGAGATTTTAAAAGACCTTTCCAGCGAATATCCTATAGAAATTCTTGAGCATCCTTTTAATCTTGGTTTGGGAACTGCTTTAAAAACTGGTTTAACTGCCGCTGCAGAGGAAACTTTTGACGACGATTTTGTTGTTACCATGGACTCTGACAACACTCATAATCCAAAGCATGTTTTAGACATGTTGACTGTGGCGGAAAAGGCTGATGTAGTTGTAGGGTCTCGTTACGTTAAGGGTGGGACACAGTTGAATGTTTCCTTTCACAGAGTTTTTCTAAGCAAGACTGTCAATTTTTTAGTTAGAATAGTTTTTCGACTGCCTTTAAAAGATGCTACTAGTGGTTTTCGATGTTTCAAGGCCGGATTGCTTAAACGTCTTTACAAGGAGTTTGGAGACAAGTTTATTGAAGCTAAAGGGTTTGAGTCCTCGCTTGAGTTGTTGCTTAAGGCTGTAAATTCTGGCGGCGTTGTGGTTGAAGTTCCTATAGTTCTTGATTATGGTCGGAAGGGTGGTGCTAGTAAAATGCGTTTGTTTTCTACGGTTGTTAGGTATCTTGTTTTGCTTTTTAAGCGTAGAATTTGAATAGTTTTTAATATTTTTGTTATTTTTGGTTTTTGTTTGAATTATTTTATGGTTTTTATTCTAATTCTGATTCAGAACCACTAAAAAATTTTTAATAAACGTGCCACGCTCTCATACATGAACCAAAAGAGGAATGAAAATGGAAAAAAGAAAGAAAATACTCTCAACACTATCCATTGCAATGATCACCATAACAATCATCATCCCATTATTCTCAACAAAATCAGTAGCCGCAACCGACCCTGCCGATTGGTACATGACCGTCGAAGGAGTACTCGACAGCGATTATTATACGCTTTACCCATTTAAAACCGACAAAAGCTTGAAATTCGGGTTCTCAAAGTTCGGCGAAATAATCGATAGCAGTACAAATGTAGGTCTAGAATATCGTGACCGAGATGTCTTTGCACCACCAGCAGGTGACAGTGTACCTCCAGAGATAACTAAAAAGAAATGGATGAGCGGGTGGCTAATAAATATAACATATCACGCAACTTCCGGCATTAGAAATGTATGGGCAATGGCGCAACATGCAGATTTAGTGGAATACGGAAAAGACTGGATAAGAGTTGACAGTAGCTATGGATACTCAGGCGCGTTGTACGAATGGCAAGAAGATCCACGAGACGTTGGTAAGCTGATAAGCACGGGTGAAGGACCTGTCAATGGTGGAAGAAAAACCAATGGCACCGCTGTAACAGAGGATATCACTGTATTATACAACGGTCCAAGAATGTTTGTCGCTCGCACAGTAACGCACATTTATGACTGGGATCCAGGATGGAGTGAAGACGAACCATTAGTCGACATAGTATTCACATACATTTTCAATAAGGTGAAAAAACAAGTTATAGTTATCAAAGACATCAAAGAAGCCACAACCAAATTCGTATTCGGTCAAATGACAGTGCCAGTAGACGGTGAAACAAATGCGACTGTTAACGGCGCCATAATCCAGTTTAGTAACAGAGGCGAATGGGATATTGGACCAGCCAACACCTATGATAGTTATGTCCACTTCTACAGAGCAGAAAATAGAACAGAGCTGGCAATGGGTTTATCCACAGTCTATGATGTAGATTACCACTTAAATCCAACGCTTTATCCAGCAACTTGGCTTGGCATTTCCAGCTACGGACCTCAACCTAATGCTTCTGGAACCTACGATCTAGCTCAGATAGTTGCCAAAGACAGACAGTATGTTGGTTGGGCTGCATTCTGGCCGTCAGTCTCAAACTGGCATGTTGATGCCGGTTATCAAGACGAATGGTGGAAGTCTCTAGATCAGAATGACGATATTGCAGACACATCTCTCGAACCGTTCATGTCCCCATACACAATTGGAGAGTGGGACTTTGTTCTAACTAAAACTCCTGTGGATTCTGGAGGCCGCCATTTTGACAGGCAATTTAGAGGAGTCACCGTCTACGGATTAACTGACTGTTGGAACGGAGATGATGCTAACCGGTCGGGTGGCAGCAATGTGATTGATCGGGAAGTGAAATATCAACTTGACGAAGTGTTTAATCCATGGGACCTGCGCACTGCCGTCCATAAAGATACAAGGAGATGGGTAGACTTTCACACTGTGACCCCTACCGAATACGAAAATGCACACACTAATCATATCGACTTGGAAATTACCCTAACAAACACGCCGGTGAAGTATTCAAATGTCTGGGAAAAATATTGCAATTTCAGTGAAAGAGTTGAATGGGGAGGCGTTAGAAGAATACCGTTAAGATCGGTATGGACACCCTACGATTACATATTTGATGTTGACTCGAATGGAGTGGGCACAGTGACAATTCCGTATTCAAAAGTGCCGGCAGCTGGAACGAGAATAAAAATACTTTATTCCACCGAAACAAGCTATACTCACTATGGTAACATTTCATATGCTCACAACGAGAATGTAACCTTTGCCGACACCCACACGTTCACATACGACGACCCCGCTTGGGCGGACAGTAGCTTTACGGATTATCTTGGAGTTAACTACAGGTTTGATGTTAACTATCTAGAATTTGTTGTTTCAAACCTCACAAAGTTAACGAATGGAGACAAATTCAGCCTAACCGGCACAGCTGACTGGTGGGCAGAAGACATTAAAGTTTTCAAAGAAAATCCAGCTACAATCAAAGTTTATTGGCTAGGTGAACGAGGCAGCTCTAATAATCATTGGAACCATACAGATGATAACGACAAAATCAAAATCAGTTTAGACGACTTTCAATTAACAGTAACAGTAACACCGCCAACACATACAGACGTTCACATAGACTGGATCCATTTGGATGTAGACTACAACATCACCGCTCTATACAATGTAACCACTTGGAATGTAACAATCGACCTCAACATCAACGGATATGGCTTAAGACAACACCAGCTTTACACAGAGCACATTCCTGGACGCTACGAATGGGTGGTGGTTGGCAACCACTCACGTGCTATAGACTCGGTAGGCGCGGCAATGGTTTCAGCAGCCTTCAAAAACAAACAGGTGGAAATTGGAAACGGCGGCCTTGACATGATGGATATGTGGGGTACAAATGTTCCCTACTTACTCGCTGACCTCGGCAATGCAACATGGCGTGCAGGAGGCCCAGCATGGACAGATATTTATGACAGTCTAGGCAGACTAGCCTATGTAGACGACTGGTGTACGCGCTATCCTGTCTCCACTTCTAACATAATCACAGTAGCTGGTCCTTCAGCTAACCTCTTCAGCGAATACTTTAACGAATTCTCGCAAGCAATTCAAATCTACGGCATTATAGGCGGTAATCTTGTGGATGTAATATTTGCACCTACCTGTTGGAACACGACAAAAGCCAGCAACTATCTTGGACAGTACTATTATAGTAATGGCCAATTTACACCCGGAGCAACTAACACGGGAATAGGTGTAATAACCACATACAAAGACATTAACGGCACTGTAGGCTTCATGATTTACGGGTGGAGCGGCGACGACACATACTATACCTGTAAATGGTTCCACGAATACGGCATTTACTACCTGCAGACAGAAAATCCGGGAGTAACAACGCTTATAGTGAGGATAGATTATACGGATCAAAAACCATACTACGACTATGACGCTCATAATCCAGAAGTTACAATCCTTGAACGTCTAGGAACAATAAGTGAAAAGACACCGCACGATCCTTAGCCGAACCTTAAACCTATCTTTCCCTTTTTTATCCCAACCTTTTTAGCCTAAAATTAGTTTTTGCCAGAAGTTTTTAGAAATAACCGTAATGCTTCCAAGTCCTTCTCCGCCACAGTTTCCCAACTAAACTTTCTAGAAAAACTCCTTGATTTTTCACCGAGTCTAACCAGCTCCTTTCTGCTTAGATTTAAAAGTTCAAGAACCATCAAGCTTAACTCTCTCAAATTTTTGGGGCGAATAAAAAAGACGCTTTGACATTTTCCAAAATTTTCCCTTAAAGCCGGTATGTCATAGGCTACTACTGGTAGGCTGCAGGCTAAAGCCTCAGCAACTGCAAGTCCCCACCCTTCAAAAACACTTGGAAAAATGAAGATTTTACTGGACTTTAGTAAGCTGTATAGTTCAAAATCGCTACACTTTCCATGTAGAAGAACTTTACCTTCCAAGCCAAGAGAACTTATTTTTTCTTTTAGAAACGGCAGTTCCAGTCCACTTCCGATAATTAATAATTTAGCATCTCTCTTAACCATTACAACTTCTTTCCAAATTTTAACTAGATCAAAAACTCCTTTTTCCTTCGCAATTCTGCCAACAAAAATTCCATCATAAACTTTTCCTTGACTGCAAGGTGTAACTTTGTCAATTAAATCTAAATTCACTGCATTACCGCTAACAAGAATTTTGCTAGGCAGGACACCGTTGTTTTCGAGATTTTTTGCCGTAAATTTTGAAACAGCAATTACCCCTTTAACCTTTTTTAAAAGAAAGATGGTTAGATAAAAAGCGAAGGCTTTAGTTAATGACACGAGTCTGCTGTAGCCTAAACAACGATAACAACCGTAAAGCGAGCAGTCTTTGGCTTTGTTTTCAGTTTTTATGCTTGGGTTGTCGAGATGATGAACAGTTACTACTAGGGGGGTATGGAAAATAAAGCTTAAGAAAATGGCTGGAAAGAGGTTGGGCAAAGTATTGTTCGGAGCGAGAATAATTTCTGGCTTTGCAAGGCGCACAACAGAAACACCTTTAATCGAAGCCTTTATCGCCCAAACAATCCAGTTAAAGTATGCACTTAACCATCCCTTTCCTTTAACACTACAAGACACCTGATATTTTTTGCATTTTATCCCTCTTTCTTCTGAAAAGCTTGGATTCGACTCTAGAACCGTGATTTTCAAGTTTTTCTTATTGCAGAAAATCTTTAAAGTTTCAATAAACCTTTTTTCTGCTCCCCCTAAAGCGGTTATTTTGGGGTTTGGATGGAAAAAAATGGCGAAAATTGACGGAATGAAATTTTTTCTTTTTTCAATTTTAACCACTTCACCCTACCCTTTCTATTATTTCTCTTAAGGTTTTCCAATGTTTTGTGCAAGAGAAGTTTTCCTTTACAAAATTTCGTGTTTTACAGGAAAATTCGGATTTATCCATTTCTAGAATTTTTAAAATTTTTTCAGCAAAATCTTTCCGGTCATAAGGTTTTGCTCTAAAACCAGTCTTACCTTCAAATACTGTTTCGCAGGGGCCTCCTCCATCGTCCCAAACAACAGAAGGGGTCCCGCAAGCCATTGCTTCTACAGGACCTAACCCAAAATCTTCTTTTGGCACGGGGTAGACGTAAACGTCAGCGGCATTGTAAAGTTCTATGAGTTCTTTCTGGGATTTAAATCCTAAAAATTTCACATTTCTCTCTATCTTCAGCTTTTTTGACATTTTCCTAAGTTTTTCCACGTATTGGAAGTTTTCTTCTGAAATTTCACCTGTTATGGCTAAGGTGGCTGAAGGAATTTCTTTCACTGTTAAACTCATTATTTCTAGGAGCCACTCCCAACGTTTTACAGCAACAATTCTTCCAGTTGAAAGGATAATGGGACAACTAAACCTGTTTCTAACTTTTTCAACAATTTTTCTGTCAAGAATTCTAAAACTTTTAATATCTACTGGTGGATAACAAACTTTTGCGTGTATTTGATAGATTGTTTGAATTCTTTTTGCTGTAAAATAACTGTTTGCCAAAACTATGTCAGAGTTTGTTACACCCAAATAATCCAGTTCTTTCAGAATGGGGCCAGCGATTTTGCTTAATCTAAAAATTATTTTACGTATGTCGTTAAATTTCCATAAGCTTCTTTCTTCAGGGTTTAGGTAGAGAAATCTTGGAGGAGAATGAATGTAGGTAACATATTTTGTTTTCCTCAACTTTTTGTTTAGATAGCCTATTATAGGAGCTGGACCGTATCCGTGGCATATTAAAAGGTTTTCTTTGTTAAAGGTGGGTAGGGCTAGGGGTGCTAAAGGTATTGAGGTGATTATTCTTATCGCCGAATTGTTGGGAACAAGTTTGTTGAAGAAGGTTTTTGTGTAACAGTGGGGGTTCGATGTTTCCTTATGGAGATTTTTATCAATATACGCAAAATAACATTCAGCATTAAATCCTTTTTTCTGGAATAGTTCAACTTGTTTAAGAATTACTCTCTCCGCCCCGCCCATTTCTTTTAGGTGACTATAAAGAATTGCGATTTTCAAGGATTTCCATCCTTTATTTTAGTTTTTAATCATGTTACTGAATTTTGTTGTCGCCATTGTTTTGCTATTTTTGTGTCTTTTTTGGTTCTGCGGAGAGTTTTGTCTTTCAACGATTATTAAAAAGTTTTTAGTAGTTCAGATTCCGAACATGAGGAAACAAAATCCAATAAACTTTTCTACTTGCACTTCTCTATAACAACCATAAACAAAAGTGAAGAGGCAAATGAGCGAAATACCCAACGAAACAACAAAAGCACTGTTCACACAAGAGGATTTCGAAAAAATAACTAAGCTAGTTAGTGCAGAATTTCAATTGGAAGAAACATTACTGGAACATAATATTCCCACATACTATCTAAAACAACCACAGGAAACAAAACAACCATTTCTTCGACTGCTTAAAAATCTTAAAAACATGAACCTTATTGCCTTCCTTCGTAAAGAAAATGGAAAAGTGATATTAAAAGTTGTTCCGAAGCCTCCGATAAAACCTAGTAACACTGCAGTTAACTTGTTACTACTTTTAGCAACAATATTTACCACTTTCTTAGCAGGGTACTTGGTGTCTCCGGAAGTTATCAACCCTTATGTTGGCGGGTTTTCCTTTACAATAGCTATGCTAGCAGTTTTAGGCACACATGAAATGGGACACAAGCTAACAGCGAACAAAAACGAAGTTGACGCGACTCTTCCTTATTTTATTCCAGGTCCTCCTCCTTTAGGAACTTTTGGTGCAGTAATAATGCAAAAGTCGCTACCTCCAAATAGGGACGCTCTATTTGATATTGGAGCAGATGGCCCGATTTCGGGATTTATAGTTGCATTCATAATTAGTACAGTAGGTTTAACAATGACGGTGCCTTCTCCACAAGTTCCAGCGGGAGTAATTGGTGCTCCTCTGCTCTGGATTATCATAGAGCATGCACTTGAAGCCTTGAACATGATTCCAAAACCACCACCAGGCGGAATGCTGCTCTTGCATCCCATAGCCTTTGCAGGATGGGTTGGAATAGTGGTGACGATGCTTAATTTGTTGCCAGCAGGTATGCTCGATGGTGGGCACATAGCAAGAGCCTTGGGAGGAGAAAAATACAGATTTGTGCTAGCAATGTTATCTGTTTTTTATTTAATTGTTCTACGAGTTTATGTGATGGCAATTTTAGTTCTGTTTATGAGCATGTACAAGCATCCAGGTCCCTTGGACGATGTATCCAGCTTATCTAAAAGTAGAAAACTTGTAAGTATTGTTTTAATAGGGATCTTTATCTTATGCACACCCCCCTCTTTGTATCTTCTTCTCTGAAAAATGCTTGTTTGTATTTGTGGTCGTCAAGTAGACAATAACATTTATTAAATATTGCGATACTCTATATATTCTGAATCCGAATTCAAAAAAAGAATCAATACGGGAATCATGTAATGAGAGGTGTCCTAATACTCGTTGTTTTCTTCTCCATGTTCACAGTCGCCTCTCTGCTTATCCCTTCTCCCATGTTTCCTGGAAACTTTTTCTGTACGTTAATTGGAGAAGCTGCAGTGGATTATGCTGAATATTTGAGTGCTGTTTTTAACGGAGTTTTTTATGGAGCGATTTTATGGCTAGTTTTCACTCTTATCAGTAAAAGGCTAGAACAACAAAAATAGTTTTATCACATGTCTCGGAACTCAACTTTCTGGCTGCGGTATAAAGCCTACAAGTTTAATTTTACTTCCACACTTTTTGCAAAGCAGCACCAGTTCTATCAACTCATTATTCTTGGTTCTTGTATCTATAATCTGGTAAATTTCCTCTGTTTCGTCGTCTGGTGATATTATAACTCCACATTTCGGGCAGGGGAAAGCTCCGTCCCCGTCAATTTTTGTCAAATCTACTGTGTATATCAAGCTTTTCTTTGCGGTTGCTTTTTTCATCATTTAGTTACACCTTTTATCGCATTTTGATTCCATGGTTTGCCAAAAATATAATTAACAATTATGAATTTCCAGTCAATATTATAAGTAAAAATACAGCTGATCAGAGCGGGTTAAGCATCAATTGTATAAAATTTACATATGTCAGCGAAGTTAGATGAAAAAGACCTTGCAATATTATACTTGTTACAGAAAAACTGTAGAATGACTGCTAGGGAAATCGCTAAAACAATCGGTTCTCCAATAACAACAGTTTTCGCAAAGATAAAACGTATGGAAAAGCAAAAAATAATAAAAGACTATAGGGCTGTTCTTGATTCGAAAAAATTGGATGCTGGAGCAACAGCTTTTGTTTTAGCGTCTTTTTCTTATAGGGATGGAGAAACTTTTCTTTCTCAAAGAGTTATTGCAGAACAAATTGCCAAGTTTCCAGAAGTCCAGGAAGTTCATATAATTTCCGGAGACTGGGATATTCTAGTTAAAGTTAAAGAAAAAGATGTTAATGCCATTGGAAAATTTGTGATAGACAAGCTGAGAACAGTTAAAGGAATAGAAAAAACATTAACTTGCATGGTTTTCGCCACACAAAAAGAAACGACGGAAATAGTTTTGCCTGTGAACAAAGAATTTTTGAAGAGAATTCAGTAAAAGTTATGAATTATAACTGATTGAAGTAAAAACTAAAGCTTTAACAACAGAGGTTTAAAAATTGGAAAAATTCGATGTTGTGGTCGTCGGAGCTGGAACCGCTGGATGCCTAGCCGCAAAAACAACAGCTGAAGCAGGCTTAAAAGTATGCCTTATCGAAAGGAAAAGAAAAGAAGAAATAGGGGAAAAAATTTGTGGAGACGCCCTTGGAGAACATCACTTAAAAACTTTGGGTCTAGAAAAGCCTCAAGGCGGCGAATTGGAAAAAAGAATTGAAGGCATTAAGATTTATTCTCCGGATTTGGAAACAGTTTTCGTTATTGCTCATGAAGATTTTGTCGGCTATTTATTGAATAGACGCCTTTTCGGACAGTGGCTTTTGAGAAAGGCTCTTGACAAAGGCGCAGTTTTATACGATTCTACATTATGCTTATCACCGATAATTGAGAAAGGATTTGTAACTGGTGTTTCAGTTAAAAACCAAGAAAAAAATGAAAAGTTTCAGTTAAAAGCCAAAATGGTTTTGGATGCAAGTGGATTTTTAGCTGTGATTAGGCGTAAGCTTCCAGACGATATGATGATACAAAGGGAAATCTCAAATGAAGATATAGAAGCATGCTACCGTGAGATAAGGCAGCTTAAACAAGAGGGCAACGAGACAAACTATTGCGAAATCTATTTAGACCAAAAGGTAACGCCCGGAGGCTACACATGGATTTTTCCGAAAGGAGGGGCAAGAGTCAACGCTGGCTTGGGGGTGTGTATGGGGGGCGCTTTTCCGAACCCTAAAAAACAGTTTTATGAGCATATTCTGAAAAAACCCCTTTTCCAAGGTTCTCTTCTGCTTAGTGGTGGGGCGTGGTACGACCCTACCCGTAGACCTTTAGACAACATGGTTGGAAATGGCGTAGCAATTCTGGGTGATGCAGCATGTCTTGTGAATCCAATTCATGGTGGCGGGATAGGGCCTTCAATGTTAAGCGGTTATCTTGCTGGAAAAACGGTGATAGAAGCCTTAGAGAAGGGTGATGTAAGTCAAAAATCCTTATGGCCTTACAATGTTAGATACATGGAAATGTATGGTGTGAAACAAGCTGCACTTGACGTTTTTCGTTTGTTGCTTCTAAATAGCCGCAACGAAGACTTAAGTTATGGAATGAAATACAAACTTATGACAGAAGAAGATGTTTTAAAGGCTGGTTTAGGAAAAGATTTCCGCTTAAAGATAACTGAAACCGCTAAACGAGTTTTCAGAGGACTAAAGAGGATTCGTTTCTTAAACAGGCTTAGATTAACTGTCAATTTTATGAGAGAGGTTAAGACCCACTATCAAAACTATCCTAAAACCATTGAAGAGTTTAAGAAATGGCAAATAGAAACGGAAACTTTATTCAAGAAAGCAAAATCAAAAGTTATGAGTAGCAAAAGTCTAGAAGTGTAAAGTTCGTGCATGTAGCAGTTTTAGCAACAGGAGGAAAAGATTCAACCCTAGCGCTTTACAGAGTTTTAACTGAAGGTTACAACGTGGCATGTTTAGTGAGCATGATTCCTCTAAGAGACGACAGTTGGATGTTTCATTATCCAAACATCCGTTTGATGGATTTGGTTGCAGAAGCTGTGGATATTCCGCTAGTTAAAGCTGAAACTTCTGGAAAGAAAGAGAAAGAAATTGAAGACCTCAAACATTTAATTGGAAAACTTAACATTGAAGGCATAGTTTCTGGAGCAGTTGCCTCCAATTATCAAAAATCGCGAATAGAGAAAATTTGCAAAGATTTAGGTCTAAAGTGTATTTGTCCCCTTTGGCAGGAAAGCCCAACAAAATTGCTAGAAGAAATTTTAGCCTTAAAATTTGAGACTATCATTACAGGAGTTTACGCCTATGGCTTCAGCCAAGAATGGCTTGGAAGAAAAATTGACAGAAGCGCTGTTAAAGATTTAATGGAACTTAACAAACGTTATGGAATTTCTCTAGTTGGTGAAGGAGGAGAATACGAGACACTGGTTTTGGATGCAGTTTTCTTTAATAAGAGGATAAAGGTTGTTGAGGCAGAAAAGATTTGGAAAAATCAAAGCGGCTATTTCCTTATTCGAGAAGCAAAGCTTGAAAACAAATAAGGTAAATGGCTCTGGAAAAGTTTATTTTGTTGCATGTTGCTATGAATCAAAGCCAATGGCGGATAAAATCCGCTGGGATGTAGCCTCTTAAGGCTGAACCGTAAACTAGAAGTGAGGTGAAAAAATGGCATATAAATATATAGCTGAAGCTTGGTCAAAACCCGAGAAATCCTACGTAGACGAGTTAATGCGGCAAAGACTGATTCGGTGGCGTAGACAGCCCGCCATAGTTCGAATAGAAAAACCCACAAGAATTGACAGAGCAAGAAAGTTGGGGTATAAGGCAAAACAAGGTTTTATCATGGTTCGGGTTCGCGTTAGACGTGGAGGCTTAAGAAAACAACGGCCAAGAGCCGGCAGAAGACCAAAAAGAATGGGTGTTAAAAAGTTTAAGCCTGCAAAAAGTCTGAGACTCATAGCTGAAGAAAGAGCAGCGCGAAAGTTTCCAAACCTAGAGGTTTTGAACTCTTACTGGGTTGGCGAAGACGGGCGCTCCAAATGGTTTGAAGTTGTGATGGTTGACCCAAATCATCCAGCAATAAAGGCGGATAAAGACGTTAATTGGATATGTGAAAATCAACACCATAGAAGAGTTTTTAGAGGTTTAACGAGCGCTGGCAAAAAAGTTAGAGGTTTAAGGAACAAGGGGCGAGGGGCAGAGAAAGCTAGACCAAGTAAAAAAGCAGCTAGAGGAGAAAACTAACAAACATGACAAGCGTCAAACCTCTTGTCTTTAGAAAAGGTGGAAAGCAGCGTTACGGAAGAGGTTTTAGTAGGGGAGAGGTTAGAGAAGCTGGCTTAAGCTTAAAAGAAGCTTTAAAACTTAAAATTCCAATAGATTTGAGAAGGAAAACTGCATATAAAGAGAATGTTGCAGCGATTAAAGAATTCTTGGAAGGCAAAAAACCAGTATCAACTGGCAAGAAGAGAAGAAAACCTAAAAGCTGAAAGAATATTAAATTTAATCGTGTGATGCTGTTTTGTCCTCTTCTAAAAGCTCAATAGCCTACATTGACATACGAGTCTTTGCCCACGCAACCGAAGACTTAGAAAAGGTTTTAGCGGCAGTTCGGAACACCCTTCCAACCGAACTAATCGACAAGATTGTTTTCAAAAAAACCAATCTAAAGGGACACTATGGGAATCCTATAATCCTTTTTGAAACAAAAATTAAAGAAAAAGACGAAACAAACAAAGTTTTTGAAAAGTTAGCCTCCAACTTACTCCCTCAAGACAAAGAAATATTGAGCAACAAAATCAAACAACATTTGGATAGGGGAAATCTTTACATAAGGCTTAACAAGCAGTCTGCCTACCTAAACTCGATTAAACTTCATCAAGAAGACCCTATACGCTTCCGCATACATTTCAGGAAATCTAAACCAGAAGAAATTGTGAAAATCTGCAAAAACTTCGGGTTACTCCCATGAAAAGAATCTACGCCGATTTACACTTATGCCCAAATTTAAACAATGAAAGACAAACAGCTCGTATGATAAGAAAAGCCGCTGCCCTTGGATACCGTCTAATAGCCATACCCGTCCCTTTAAGCCTCACAGAAAAAAAGGTTAGGTGGCTGAGAAACCTTTGCGAAGAAGTAGGCATAGAGTTTGCTTCTCGTATAGACTTAAAACCGCGAACACCAAGAGAACTAATTGTCAACTTAAGAAGACTCAGACGAAGATTTGAAATAATCGCCGTGTTATGCGAAACGAAGCAGGTGGCAAGACAAGCGGCAAAAGACCGTCGAGTGGATTTACTAAACTTTCCAGCCATAAACTTTCGTAGGAGATTCTTTGACAAAGCAGAAGCTGAATTGGCTTCTAGCGGCTTAACCGCCTTTGAAATAGATGTAAAACCTTTAATTATGTTTGAAGGAGCCGCGAGGGTAAGGCTTATGTCAAATTTGCGGAAAGAGGTGGCAATTGCCCAAAAGTTTCGCGTGCCAACAATCGTCTCTAGCGGAGTTTCAGACGAATTACACATGAGAAAACCAAGAGAGCTTGCAGCTCTAGCTTCTCTTTTCGACCTAAAAGAAACGGCAGCCCTAGAAGCAGTTTCCAAAAATCCTGTAGCAATTGTTAAAAGAAATAGGGAAAAGCTTAGTCCAAGGTTTGTTGCCCCAGGAATACGCGTTATCCGGAGAGGAAAAGATTGCTGAAAAAAGAGCGCAGACGCTATCTAGCCTTGGAAATTGATTCAGAGGAAACTTTTAGTTCGAAGGAGCTTATGAACGCGCTTTGGAGTGCAGTTTTAAAGCTTTACGGGGAGTATGGTGCAAGCAAAACTGGTTTGGCTTTGATTGACTATAATGGTGAAAAAAGGTTTGCTGTAATACGTGTGGTGCATATTGCAGTTGAAAATGTTCGGGCAGCTATAGCCTCAATAACAAAAATTGCTGAAAAACCCACTGCAATCCACGTTTTAAACGTTTCGGGAACAATAAAAAGTTTGTATAAAAAGTTAAAACAATAGCGCTATACAGAAATCTTATTCTATATCTTCTCCCTTTATCTCTTGGGGGATGATGTTGCCGTCCCAGTCTGATTTATGCAGATGAGGAACTCATGACGGACAGACCCCTTATTTTCCAAAACAATCAGTTACAACCCAAGACGCGAATCTCTAGCCCTTTTCCTTTTCAAACCAAAAACCAAAGCCAGAATTATTCCCGCTATAAAACCTCCTATATGCGCCCAGTAAGCAACACCGCCCGTTATATCAAAAAACGCGAGAAGCCACTGCATCAAAAACCAAAAGCCTAAAAAGAAAATTGCAGGTATGGGCACTATTATTATCCATCCATAAAAAATCAGAGTAAGAATTCTTGATGTCGGATAAAGCACCATATATGCGCCTAGAACTCCGGAAATTGCTCCCGAAGCCCCAACAACACCTATTGTTAAGTCTGATACTTGAGGGACACCTATGAAATTACCTATTTGAAATTACCTATTTCAGGAGCAAATAAAATGCTTATTATATGTGTAAAGGATGCAACTAGCCCCGAAATCATGTAAAAAATTAGGTAACCCGCATGTCCGAAAATATCTTCAACATTATCTCCGAAAATGTAGAGGTAAAGCATATTGCCTAGCAAATGAAGCCATCCAGCGTGCATAAACATGGAAGTGAAAAGGGTGTAAAGCTGCTTCCCTTGCAATATACTTTCTGGTATCATCACAAACTTTTCTTCTATGTCCATTGCAAATTTTTCATTTAAGAAAATATTCTGGCTTGAAAGCCAATAAACAGCAAAGATAATGATGTTTGCCACTAAGAGCAAACGATTCACATGCGGAGTTTTCAAAGGTTTATTCAAGTCTCTAATGGGAAACATTTACTATCCACTATGAAAGCGGATAATAACCTAGAAAACTGTTTCGTATTAATTTTTGGTTTTAACGTGTTAAACATTCAATCATTCTGCTACATGTCAAACACTCGTCAGGTATAGGTGAACCCTTCGGGCGTTTTTTCAAAAATCCAAAAAAGTG
>PIXZ01000060.1 GCA_003601605.1 Candidatus Bathyarchaeota archaeon | reverse complement strand
GGCTCCAACTCGCGGGCAGTAGCCATAGCCAAAGACTCTACAGTGTGAAAACCCAATTCTCGCAGTTTCTGGGCTGTAGCGGGACCAATACCCGGCAAATCCTCTAAAAACTCATATTTTTTCTTAACTTCGCTTTTCTCTTCTCCTTTCTCTTCAACAGTCAAAGCTTTCACCCTCGGTCATTTCACAAGACAATGTGATTCAGCCCATATTTAAAATACGCGAAAAACGATAATGTTTGTTCTCTGGAGAGAGATAGGTTAAAGTGAAAACTACGTTAAATTTCGCCTAGAATTTGAGACAAGATATAAGTATATGCATTATTCACTAAAAACCGAAAATGAGGGAGAACCTTGGAAATTGAAAAAATCGTGGAAAATGTTGCTTTTAACCTTCTAAAGCAAGCAGTGATATATCTGCCAGAAGACGTCAAACAAGCGCTTAAAAAAGCGTACGAAGAGGAAACAAGCGAAACAGGAAAAACCCAGCTGAAAGCGATATTGGACAACATTGAACTAGCAGAAAAATATCAAGCTCCAATATGCCAAGACACTGGAACAATAATATTCTATATCAAAGCAGGTTCAGAAGTTAAAGGACTTGAAAAAATAGAGAACGCACTAATAAACGCAACAAAAAGAGCCACAAAAGAAGTTCCCCTACGCCCAAACGCAGTGAACCCCTTCACCCAGAAAAACAGCGGCGACAACACTGGAAGATTCATACCCTTCCTAAACTGGGAAATAGTTCCAGGCAACAGCTTAGAATTAACAGTAATGCCGAAAGGCGGCGGTTCAGAAAACGTTTGCGTTACTGGAATGCTCGTGCCCGGAGAAGGCATAAACGGACTGAAAAAATTTGTTGTCGAAACTGTCATAAAAGCTGGCGCGAAGCCTTGTCCACCAAACATTTTAGGCATCGCAATGGGAGGCGGAACAGACATCGCCATAAAACTGGCTAAAAAAGCGTTATTGAGACCCCTAACCGAGCCGAATCCAGACCCTGAAATAGCTAAGCTTGAAAAGGAAATCCTCGAAGCAGTGAACATGACTGGTATAGGTCCTATGGGTCTAGGTGGAAAAACCACTGTTTTGGGAGTAAACATCGAATACGCCTACAGGCACCCAGCCTCGTTCCCAGCGGCTGTGGCTTTCAACTGCTGGGCTGCTAGAAGAGCCTCTGCAAGAATCAACGCCGACGGAACGGTAGAATATTTAACCCATAAAAAGGGAGTGTGAAAGGGAAATGGCTGTTTACCATCTTAAAACACCAATATCTGAAGAAGAAATCCGCAAACTCAAAGTAAACGATGTAATCTACATAACCGGGACAATGATAACTGCAAGAGACCAAGCCCACAGAAGAGCCCTAGAATATTTCAAACAGGGAAAACCCTTACCCTTAAACCTTGAAGGCTTAGCGGTCTTCCACTGCGGTCCAGTTGTAAAAAAGGAAGGAGAAAAATGGATTGCCGTGGCTGCGGGTCCAACAACCAGCACAAGAATGGACATTTTTGAAGATGAATTTATTAAAGCCTTTAAAGTTCGCGTGGTTATCGGTAAGGGTGGAATGGGCAAGAAAACCACAGACGCCATGGCAAAATACGGTGCAGTTTACGGAGCTTTCACAGGCGGCGCTGCCATATTAGCGGCTAAAGCCATAAAAAACATTCGAAGTGTGGAGTGGCTTGATTTGGGCACTCCAGAAGCCATGTGGATTTTTGAAGTCGAAGATTTCGGTCCTTTGGTGGTTGCCATCGATTCCCATGGAAACAACTTGTTTTTAGATGTTCAGAAAAAGGTTGAAGAGAACAGGCAGAAAATCTATCAAAAGCTTGGATTGTCTCTTTAGCTCCATTTTTCTTTTATTTCTATTTTTTATTTCTAATACCGAGTTCAGATTCTGTTTAAGATGTCAGAAGATTTAATATTCCTTCACTATAACCCATAAACGGGGCCAGAGTCATGTTCAAAACCTTTAGGGACAAAATAGCTCTTTCCGGAATAACCGTCTTAATGATAGGCGTCGCTCTGCTGATTTTCACTTTCATAAGCGCCTATGGCTTTCTAACACAAAACCTTTCAATCATAGCGTCTGAAGATTTGGTTCAAACTTTCGGTGAAGCCTTAGCTCCTCTGATAGCTACGTGCATCCGTATAATGTATCTTGGAATAATGGGGTGGGTAGGCTCCCTCCTAACAATAAGGGGGGTTACAATAATCGCTCACACACCAGCCACGCCTAAAACTGTTGTTCAAAAAACACAAGCACCTCAACCGAAACAGGTAGTTCCTCAACCTCAAAAGGCAAAGGCTGAAAAACCAGAGGAAAAAGCAAAGCCCGAGCCAAAACCAGAAGTGAAACAAGAACAGAAGCCGCAGGAACCAGAAATTGCAGTTATACCTCCTGAACCAGTTCCACAACAGCAGCAAACACAGCCAAAAGAAGAACAACAGCAGTCCAATAACCAGTAGTTAAATGCGAAAACGTTGGAAAGGGCGGAAAATGAAAACTTCGATTCGGATGATTGGCATAGCAACAACCTTTTTGTGGATTTTCCTAATCTCCTTTTTCATTTCCGCGGTATATTCTGTAAAAGATTTACATTTCAACATGAGCGAGCCCCAAATGGGTGTAAACCAGAACAACGAAGTCTATTTCTCGCTGCCCATAACAATTACAAATAATGGCTTCTATAGCATTGGCTCTTTCATGATATCCACCAAGATATTAGATGAAAATGGCTTTCAGATTGCGGAAAACTCAACGGTTGTACCTGTTATAAGAAAGGGTGAAAACACAACAGCCTTTCACACTGTAATGGTCAATATTAGCGATTTGCTACAAAACAGCCAAGTAAACTATCTTGTAAACGACAGTGAATTCCTCGTTAAAGCAGCCATAGGCATGAGCATAGCGCAAATTATTCCAGTTCAAGTTGCCACAAATCTTACAGTTCCATGGGGCGCCCCCTTCTACAACCTCACCTTTGGTACCCCTCAATATTCAGATTTTAACACAACCCACTGCATTACTACAATACCTATAAGCTTTGAAAACCACGCCTTCTTCGACTTGAACGGAACAATACAAATCAAAATGTATAACGATTCTGACCTCTTAGTGGGTTCGGGGGAAACAACTTTTGAAGTTCCACAACACTCACCATACAATGGAATTGTGGAATTTTATGTTTCAACCACTGACCTAACAGAAACTGGATATTTAGAAGTGTATTTCTTAACGCCGCTTTTGGATTATGGACCTTTGGTGGTTTCTTATGGTTGAAAAGAATGGAAAACCCGAGAGTATACCGCGACAGTTAGTATTTAGAGCTTTAAAGGCAACCCTAAAGGGAATTTTCTTCTATTTCTTGTATTTTATTCTCTGGACAATGTTTCTGGCACCTTTAGCACTCATAGTTCCAAACTTGCAAGGGATTGCTGAAACCTTCCTTGCAGTTTACATATTGCTAATGGTTATAGGCGAGTTCACTCATGGAACAATTTTCCAATACTTTTTTGACGCGGCTAAAGCCTTGTTTATTATAGGGTACCTGCTTCTCTCTTTGAAAGGCGGTATAGTCAGCCTAACCTATCAAGAAATAATTTTGACCGTTGACCTTCGCCTCTTCCTAATGTTTGCAACATTACTCAGTCTTCTGGGACTCTCTAAATCTGTGCTTCAAGCAATAAATTATCTAACACAGAAAACGGAGCATGCAACTATCTGAATTTTAGAAGACCACGCCCATTTTCGGATTGGTGATTTTGATTTTTAGAGAAAATTTCAAAATATTCCTTTGTCAACTGTCTAACCTTTTCTTCGTCGCTGGAATATTTTACATGTAAAAACTCGTGGATTAATGTGGCTCTAGCCCTGTTTTTAAGATAGGCGTAGGCTTTCTTTTTCCCGTGTTTTTCCATGAGTTTTCTACAGAATCCCAGTCTTTTTGGATATATGCAAATTTCGTTTTTGACATATTTTCCAGCAAGAGATTTACCATTTTCCTTTCGGAAAGGAAGAACCATAACATGAATTTTTTCAACAGAATCTGCGTCTATGCTTTCCTTTCTAAGCATCCATTTCATAAAATTTTGAAAAGAAGGCTTCTTTAATATTTTAGAAACTACTGAGGAGTATTTTTCATAGAAGCCTTTGTGTCTTTTTGAATTTTCTAAAAGCTTCTTTGAATGGGAGCTTATTCTAATTTTATCTGAAAACATGATGTTTTCACTTGAAGTTATGCTTTGAGAAACCCCTTAACCAAGAAGGGTTTGACCCTCTTTTCCTCTAAAAGGAAATACTACCATATATTGGTGCCATGTGTATTAAAGCTTCTTACTCATCACGTAAGCGTCTTCACCATCCGCATAATAGCCGTGAATGGTCTTTGTTACTTGGAATCCGAGCTTTTTGTAAAGGTTAATTGCAGGAGTGTTGGTTATTCTCACTTCTAGGAAACACTGTTTTGCATTGTAAAGTTTCATTCCTTCTATGGCTCTAGTGATTAAGGCTTTGCCTATGCCTTTCCGCCGGTATTCGGGCAATACGGCAATTGAAACAACATGTCCTTTCTTGATTAAACCGCCGAAGCCAAAGTGTGACAAACCTAATTCAATACGGCACATTATGTAACCCGCAATTTCCCCGTCATGTTCTGCTACTATGAAAGTTTCTGGAAATCTACGGTACAAGTCGATGAAAAAGTAGTCTGTGTAGTTTTCTGGTAAGCAAATGCGGTTTATATGCATCACTTTTTGTAGGTCTCCCATCTCAAACTTTCGCAGTTTAAAGGTTTCCTGCACCTTTTTCGTTCTCCGTTTGCTTTACTGCATAAACATGAAAAAGGGTTAATTACTTTTCCTATTCCTCGCCTGTTTTAAATTCTGGTAGAGTGAAGTTTCCGTAGGGCATAACCCAAACCTTAGCGTTTTTCCCTACAATACTAAAAGCTTCGTTTAAGGCATCATTCACAGCTCTTGCAGTTTTCAGTTTGAAAATGTTAGTAGCATAATAGTCAGGCATGGCTGAAACCAGAAAAATTTGAGCTTTCCGTAGAGCTTTCATGAGATAATAGGCTTTATGCCCGCCGAGAACAAAGTTTCGTTTAATTTCCCGCTGCACAGCCTTCAAATCCTTAAACTTAACCATCCAATCATAAAAAACCTGGTTTCCATGACCTTCCGGACATTCAGCCACCAGAATTATGACGCCACCCCGTTTAACAATTTCCAAAGCATTGTCAACACCCTTGTAGGCTTGGAAAAGGTTCACGTCGGCAGGATACCCGCCGGGACTTACGACAACTATGTCAGCTTTTCGGTCAACTGGTATGCGATACATTTCGTCGACAAGTTTAACTCCTTCATAGAACGCTTGTTCCACATCACCAGCAAAAGCCTTCACAACTTCCTTCTCGCTGTTTATTACAACGTTCAGAATGAAATCCACTTTAGCAAGCCTTGCAGCTTCAACCATATCCTCGTGAACGGGATTGCCATCCAAAACACCAGTTTTCGCGTTAGGATGAAGAAGCATGGCGTGATTATGTTTTATGGTTTCTTCTCCAGAAACCCCTGGCAAAACGCTTTTTCGTCCTCCACCATAACCCGCGTAATAGTGGAAGCCAATGTCTCCAGTTAAAATTTTCACGTCAGCCTCAGCAAAAACATGGTTCAAATAAACCTTTGTTCCATGCTTTCGAGTTTCGCCAACATAAACAAGGTTAGAAGCCTTACAATCATGGCTTACTGTTTTGACACGATTTAAAACAGCTTCACCCAACAGCTTTACAGCTTCTTCATGGGTTACAGCCTTGTGCGTTCCGCAGGCAAAAATAATCGTTATGTTTTCATCCTTAACTCCAGCGTTGTTTAACTCTTCAAGTAAAGGCGGAACCATAAGGTGGCTTGGCGCAGGTCTTGTGGCATCGTCAACAACAATGGCAACTTTATCTTCAGGCTTAACAATTTCATCAAGTCTCTTAGAGCCTATGGGTTCGTTTAACGCCCTTTTAATTTCTAGAACAGCGTCTGGCACCCCTTCTTTCTCTTTAGGTTCTATGGAGCCTAGAAAATTTCTTGTTGGAACCCTTACGCAAACTTCTGTTTTACCGTAGGGAAGCCAAACGTCAACCATGCACATCACTTTGATAGTGAATATTTAAACACTTAAACAGCTATTATTAAGCCTTTATTAGAACATCCAACTAACAAAATGCTGGAAACTCGAGTTAAACCTTATATCGAGTGGTTGAAGTTGTTCATTTAAAAGTGGATTTCATGGGGATAGGCAACATTATAAAACGGGTATTCTCGTGGATAGGTGAAACGTTAAAACGGGAATTTTCATTCATAAGCGGCAACTATCGAATTCTTGTGATAAGCTGGATGATAATGGATTTAGCCATGGAAATGCCCGTCCCCAACTTCCAGTATTACGTCCAAGCCCTAGGTGGAACAGGCTTAGCCCTAGGAATCATCGGGTTAGCTAACTGGGTTTGCATGGCAATT
>PIXZ01000008.1 GCA_003601605.1 Candidatus Bathyarchaeota archaeon | reverse complement strand
ATCGGATGAAGTTACAGTTTTGGCTGTAAGTTTCATAATTGCTTGTATTGGATATATGGTTTTAAAACGTAAGACTCCCCGCTACCAGTATCAATGGGGTAGGCTTTACTAGCAAGTAACGTTAATGTTCTAATTTTAGTACCATATTGTTCTAAAACATAGCATTATAGAATCCTATAACAATTAAATTCTGTTGGTGTTTAGAATATGAAAAGAAAAATTAAAAGAAAGGAAATTCTTGCAGCAGCAATTCTTAGCATTGTAATCGTTCTTTCAGTAGCCTATGTTACAACTAAAAAAGAAAGACAATATGTAGTAAGTCTCCGGTCGTGCAATTTGCGGGGTTCAGAGGGATATTCAGAATTAACGATACCTGGTGGTACGCAGTCGCAGCAGCAGAGTTCCAAAGTAATTTCAGAAACTATTGAAGGAGAACTGGAAAGAGGTGCCTTTGAATATGTAGTTAATAAGCTTGAAATTTTAACCGAGGAAATGGATGGATACGTCAAATTGTTACGTATGACGTATAAAGAAGAAGCTTGGACAGGTTTCATGACTTGTAAAGTTCCACCTTCAAATGTTACTTCTTTCACTTTCAGTGCAAGGGCAATAATCGACGAAAACGGAACAGTCACATACATAAATATCAACGTAGAACATGTGGAACAGTCACAGCAAGTACAGGAAAGCACTTATTCAACAATCACATTCAACCTACAAGAAGTTAAGCCAGAAAAGGAAGTTCCGATTGGAGCTTCATTAGCACCAGTCTTATCCGTTTTGACAACAAGCCTCTGGTGGATTGCCCAAGGAGTGATCATAGGGATACCGTTATGTTTTGCGTCGTTGGGCATAGTGATACTCGTTAGCAGAGGCATCATCCCTTTATGGAAAAATACGCTAAAAAAGCCAAAATAACAGTGCCAACTCTTAAAGTGAAAGACCTCTTCAGCAAACGGAAAATACTCATTACGCTTGCAATTATAACCCAGTTTATAGCCTTCCTAACACCATGGCTTTGGCAAAAACATATCTTTGCGATAATACGGCGACCCAACCAAACTTACCCTCTGCCATCCAGCCCAGAAGAAGCTTGGGCATGGTCATTTATGACAGTAATTAAGACGACATGGAATGAATGGCAAGTTCTTCTATTCTGGGATTACTGGTTCTGCTCGAACATGCCGCTAAGATACTCGCTTTCTCCCGGATTTTCCTTACTGATTTTCATTTTCCAAAGCTTAACCATACTTTCAGTTTCCCTAACTATTAAAAAGGGTGGTTTTAGTAGCCGCTTGAAAATTTTGGCACCTTTTCTCTTATCTATTGGCGTGTTATTTTTCTGCATTCTTGGAATTCGCGCACAATCGCTAATCGATTATCTTCAACCCCAGCCTTTTATAGGATTCTGGTTTGCTCTCCTTTCAAGCCTTCTATTTATGCTCTCGTTTATTTTTTACAAAAAAGATACAAACTAGTTTGTTTTTGTTGCTTTACGAGCAAAAGTTATGTAGCCAGTATGCCCCGTCATCAAAGTTTGCGGACGAGTCTTTCCCCTCTCAACCTGCATTTGCCGCATTAGACATTCCACTGTTCTTATGTCAACGAAACCATTTTCTTTTAGGGCTTCCACGGTTTTTACCACCTGGTCTATGGTGGGGCTGAAAGACACTATTGTACCGCATGGTTTTAAGGCGTCGTAAGCGTGGGGGACAACAAGCCATGGAGTTGCTAAATCAAGAATAACAGCGTCAACATCCTTTTCTTCTATTCCCGCTGTTACGTCTCCCTTTTTCAGTTCAACAAACTCGGCTAAACCCGCCCGTTTAAGGTTTTTCTCTGCAACCTTGAGAAATTCTTCTCTGATTTCATAACTGTAAACTTTTCCTTTTGGCTGAACGTAATGGGCTAGGGCGGTGGTTAAGGCTCCAGTGCCTGTTCCCGCCTCTACAACACAGCTTCCAGGACCTATGCCGCTGAACATTACTATTAGGGCTATGTCTTTTGGATAGTTTATTTGGGTTCGCCGCACAGACTTCATTATGTAATCGCGTAGAAGAGGTTTCAAAGCTACAAATTTAACATCCAAGTTGCTTTTGACAGTGCAGCCGTAGCCTTTTCCAATTAAATCGTCAAATTTAATGAAACCTTTATGAGTGTGAAAGTTTTTGCCGGCTTCAACCTTAACTAGATAGGTTTTTCGCGGATTTAAATAGATAAGAACATAGTCGCCTTCCTTTATCTTTTGGCTGGTCAAGGCATGGTTCCCTAAGGCGTGTATTTAAACGGGTGTTTCGACCTATCCTTGTTTTCGATAAGTTCGTCTATTGTCGGTCTTCCCTCCACAGCTTTTCTGATGGCGTGGCGCATTGCCTTATAATTGTTTATGTAAACCCTTTGTCTGTCAACAGCAGTAGGATGCACAAACACGTTAGCTATTATAATGAGTTCTTCAACAGCCTCTTTAGGGATGGTTCCGTCAGCAACACTGTCTATCACAGCCTTTGCCACAGCTGTTTGAGCTGGCCCGTAAACCATGCTGGCTTGACGCATACTCGTAATTCTGACAGTTGGAACTATCAGCGTTACAGGCTTAACGGTTAGGTTTGGCTCCAAAATAGCCAGCAAAGGCTCGTGTCCTGGCGTTGGCGATGCTTTAGCTTTCGCGAAAGCTTCGCCTAATGGTCCGTCCTTCTTTCCTAGGAGAAGGTCTATGTGAGCTACTTCAGAGTCTTTTCCAGCTAGGGCTTCGCCTACTCGCAGTTTAAAGTCTTTAATAACGTCTGGTGTTATGTTGATTGCCGTGAAACGTTCTTCCACGGGTTTTTCTGTAATTTCAAAGGTTATTGGTTTGGGCTTTATTTTACCTATTTTTTCTAGGTCAAGGCGAAGTTCCTCTCTTGCTTCGTAGATGAGTTCTCCTCCTACGCTGAGGGGGCTTCTAACTGGTCCAACTTTAATTTTCATCATGTTTAGGGCTTCTTTTGTGCCTACGGCTCCGCTTCCAGCTATTATTCTGGCTATTTTCTGCACTTTATATTGTAGTTCACGAGCCTTCTGTAGTTCGCCGTTTTTCACATGATTGTAGATTTGAACCCAAATGTCGGGTATTACATTGGCGCTTGCAAGTATGGCGCCTGAACAGCCAGCTGCCAATGCTGCTAAAACCACTTCGTCGTGTCCGCAGAGCACGTTTATTTTATCTCTTACCTTTTCTAGTACAGCGAGTATGTAGCGTAGTTGTCCGCTGCTGTCTTTTAGTCCTACAATGTTTGGGATTTGCGCAAGGTCTTCAACCATCTGCCACGTGAGTTGTACGCCCGTGCATTGGGGAATGTTATACAATATTATGGGAAGCTCCACTTTGCTTGCTATAGTGTCATAATGCTCATAAATTCCGCGGTCTGCAGGCTTCAAATAAAAGGGTGTAACAATCAAAGCAGCGTCTGCGCCCAAGTCCTTGGCGTATTTTGTCATCTCCAAAGCTTGGTCTGTTCCGCTCGCGCCAGTTCCAGCGATTACTGGAACTCGCCCATTAACCTCGTCTAAAACAACTTCTAAAAGGCGTTTCCTTTCTTCAACTGTAAGGTTAACGAATTCTCCAGTGGTGCCGCATGGAACAATCCCGTGGACACCTAATTCAATACAATGGTTTACCAAAGCTCGCAGTCTTTCTTCGTCAATAGATTTTCCATCATCCGTAAAGGGAGTTACAAGAGCGGGGAAAATTCCTTCAGGCTTAAACATGTTTTCACCTATCCTAAACCTAGCATTTAAACAATTTAAGCTTTGAATCTAAAAATAAAATTTTCAAATGTAAAATTTTGGAGTTTAAAAAAGGGAAATTTGTTAAGGCAAGTCTCCCCTTAAAGGCAAACCGATACTTCCTATCCTACGGAAAATCAAACAGAAAAAACAACACTCCTAGATGTTCATTTCCCTTTAATATTAAGGTAAAATCTAAATGTTCGAAATGCATATACCCGAATACGTTTCACAGTTGAGAGTGATGTTTCATGGAAGATATCAGAAAGAAATTATGGATTAACGAAGAAAGACTAAGAGAAATTAACAGCTTCCTCTTAAAGGAAGATAACCCTCTCGTCAACAGCCTATTAGAAATCGTTGAAAAATATGGCGGAGTTGACGAAATTAACCGTAAAGCAAGGGAAGCAGGTAAACTTGAAAATCTTATGAGAAAACTTGAAGCCACGAATCCTTCTTACCTGAAAGACTTGGAATGGCTTATCAAACAACGCGACAGCAACGCTTTCATAAGCATAGCCGATTACCGCAGAAAAATTTTGGGCGAAAAAGCTGATTCTATGCAGTTTGACGAGTCTACTGCGGTTACTTTGGAAATTAGCGCCTGCAACTTTTTCCCATGGCTAATAGAAGAGGCAAAACGTGCAATTGAAAAAAGAGATTTGATGCCCGCCCGCTACATTCGCGTTAGAAACATGAAAGAACAAGTGGAAGACGGCGACATTTGGGCTTTCGCCGCCGCCATGAAGATAATAGGAGCTTCCTACGTGCAGACTTTGGACACAAAAGGAACCATGCCGGGACCAGACGGAATGCCTATAAACGTGCATTTAGGTGGTCCGGAAACCATAACGGGTTATTTTGGCGGTGTAGGCGTGCCAAACGAGTACGCTTTAAAGTGGGTTGACGAGTTTCTCCACTACTATACTGAGTATGGTGTTAGGCAGGTTTTGAATGTAAATGCAGGAACAATTCTGCTTGGCTACTGGCTGCATAAGCTTGGAATCGATGTTGAATTCAAAATTTCAGTCTATGTAGGCAACGATAATCCTTACTTTATATTTTGGACACTGATGACTGCAAAACTCTTTAGCCGCGATGACGGTACCACACCGCTTATAGGTTTTAACCTTTCCAACGCTGTCAACAACAAAACGATTGAACTTTCTGCTTACATAAGGGAAGCCTTCGGCTTTGAAAACATCGTTCGCATTGAACACCACATCGTAGAAACCCAGAAAAACATTGTTAGACAACCATACGACCGCCTTAACGAGCTTTTGGAGATAGCAGACCATGTCAAAAACGTAAGTGCCAAACACGAGGGCGGAATTCCTGAAATTGACAAAAATAGAGAGCACCCATCAGACATATTGGAGTATTTCATACCTAAAAAGGAGATAATTGAGAAGGGACTTATGCCAAAACTACTACAGAACTATCTGGACAAGCATGATGCTGTGAACAGAACAGCGAAAGCCCTAACAGAGAAAGGCTTAACATTTATTGCAGCGCCAAAACTGCATAAAAAATAAAAGAGAAAAGGCGTAGTTCACCAGTATTCCTTAGGCTTTCGCAAAATCAAGTACAGGGTTGTTGCAGCGAAGAAAACTGTTGTTATCACTAAAATGCCTATTACAACTCGAGTGCTGCCAAGTTCATTTTGACTTCCTTTAAGCTGTTTATATTCCAGAAGTGTCTCGTTAAGGTTTTCTGGCGTCAAATCCTTACCAAGTTGATCATGGAAAATTTGCTTAAGCTGCTCTAAGTAAATATTTTCAACATAAGTCATGGTAAAACCAACAGTGATATCAGGATAATTAACTGTTAGAGAGCCAAATGGGCCTTCATATTTGACGTCGTATGTTAAAGTAATCTCTCCATACATAGTTTCCCATATATTTTCTGGTACACTAAATGTAACATTGTATTCTTTTAGCGTGTTACCTGTTATGTTTGCAATCAACTGTTTTTCTTTGCCGTAAAGGAAACCAAATATGCTTAAGTTGAAATGTTCCATGTTCACTTCTTTGACTTCAGGCAATTTAGACAACTTTAAAATGACCGTGATGTTCTGACTCGGCAGCGTCTCTGCGGTGGCATTTACTTGAATATTTAGCCCAGGAATATTGGAATTTAGAAATGGTTTTATATCGGTTGCATTTGCTCCCAGCATAAGCGATGAAGCTAAAATGAATACAAACTCCACAACGGCTATAATTCTTATTTTCTTCATCTCTTTACCTCCTCGATAAAATTGGTTAACAAGTTATAGAGAAGTTATTTAATAATTTTCTATCGCCTTCCAGTTATTTGCTACCCAAAAGAATAAATCCTCAAATTTTAATGTTCAAAGAGGACTATTTTATTGAGCGTATGAGGCGTTGGTATATGTATATGAAGTAGATAAGGGCGAAAGCTGTCAAAAGTATTTCAAGTGTCAATATTGCGGGGTTGTTTTCCACTGCCATGAAATATCCTTGTTGGGCTATGTCTGTGAAGACTAGGATTTGAAGGAATATGGCTCCGCCTAGGCAGCTTAGGCCTAGTGTGTGGAAGAGCATTTGTATTCTGCGGTCGAGTTTTGTGTTGGTTTTCAATTTTCCTCGTAAATATCAAGATATAATACTTTAACTTATAGGTTATGAATCGAAACGCACGAAAAGACCTAATAATTAAAGTTTAGGACTTAGAATTAACATTCTCACTTACGCTTTCGGAAAATTTTGCCATCTTGCAGCCTAGAGAGGGAGGGGGTAGAGAAAATGAAGTTGGAGTGTATGCCATTTTCCAAAAACCAGAGGGGATATTCACCGTTAAAACTTGGAAACCTAACTATCCACCCAGCTTACCCAAAGCCTCTTTCAATGTTAAAACGGACTTTTCAAAACGCTGTCTCGTTTCGCTTGACAGTTCAAGTTCCAAAATTTTTTCCACTCCACTTTTTCCAAGGATTACTGGCACACCTATGGAGACGTCTGAAAAGCCGTATTCTCCTTGAAGATACGTGGAAACACTCATCACACGATTTCTACCCCTCAAAACAGCATCTGCCATAATAGCGATAACCACTGCAGGCGCGTAAGTTGTGGAACCTTTCAGTTTAATCACGTCAGAACCTGAAGAAATGGTCATGTTAACAATTTTGTCTATTTGCTCTTTTGTTAGCAGATGAGTTATAGGTATTCCAGAAACAGAAGCATACTCCACCAAAGGAACCATGGAATCTCCATGCTCACCTATAACCAAGGCGCGAACATCCTCTCGTGAAACATTCAATTCCGTTGCAATGTAAGACCTAAAACGTAGAGTGTCAAGAATGTTGCCCATCCCAAAAACGCGGTTTCTTTCAAAACCAGATTCTTTGTAGGCAATGTAAGTCATAATATCCACGGGGTTTGTTACAACCATAAGCTTACACTCAGGTGCATATCGCACAATTTCCTCAACCACAGACTTAACAATCTTCGCGTTCTTGTTCATCAAGTCAATTCTCGTCATTCCAGGCTTTCGCGCTTCGCCAGCAGTTAGGATAACAAGTTCTGAACCAGCCATTTCGCTGAAATCGTTTGTGCCTTTAATCTTTCCGTCAAACTCTATGGCTGGCGCAGACTGCATCATGTCTAAAGCTTCGCCTTTAGCCAAATTTTCAAAAATATCTATTAAAACAACGTCGCTGATTCTGTATCTCAATATGTTAAAAGCAGCTGAACTTCCTACCTTGCCAGCACCAATTATAGTAATCATAAAGGTCAAAGAAAAGAAACTCTCAACAGATATATTCTTTTTCTAGCAGCTTCTCAAATTTCATATTCCTTCTCTTTTTCTGCTAACACCACTTCACTTTTTAAGTTTCCAACAAACTTTGCAAACAACTCCGCATTTTCAGTATGCACTGGAAAAATTTTCGATGCGTTAATTTCTTTTAGAAAGCTTTTCAACTGCAACGGCATGATGTGCCCTGAAACATGAACATGATATTGGGGCAAACCGTAGTGGCTAAGCCAGTTAACAAGCCTTTCAAAATCTATTTCCATTTCCTCGTTGAAGGGTTCAGAAGCCGATAGGATATAACAGCTTCCTGGGTCTGGCTTAATCGCCACCAACTCTTCTAGGTCATAAAAAGATAGGGCTAAAATTATTTTGCATTGTTGCTTCGAAACTTCGAAGGCGTCCTTAACCTTATCTTGGTATTTTTCCATCATCTGAGTTTCCCACTTGCTTCTTGTCTTTTTCGACTTTCGAAAAATCAACATGCCCTCATCGTTCAAGTCTGGAATCTTCAAACCCTTATCTTCACGTAACGCTTCCAGCAAGTATGCTTGTTTCAGTGAAACAGCCAGGCACCTTCCATTCTTCTTGGCAATTCGATAGAAAGAGTTTATTCTGTCAATGTCCGTGGAAGCAAAGTTTGCCAACACTATGCCGTCTGACTGTCTTACAATATCGTTCAGTTTTCTTTCCACCTCTTTTTCCGAAGAAACAGAAGCCCCAGTCATGTTTGTGGCTTCAGTAATCACAGCCACAGGCTTCGCAGTTTTTGCCTTTTCAATAAAATCCATGGTCATTTCAGGCTTTGCACCGTGAGCTCGGAAGTCGCCGGTATAAACAATTGCGCCTTTTGAAGTGTGTATTATAAAGCCGTATGCTCCGGGAATGGAATGGTCAACGTGAACGGGTTCCACTTCTACATTATCCACTTTTATTTTCTTTCCAGTTCTGAAAGGTTTGAAGTCTATTTCTTTTATGTTGAACTCTAAATCGGCTCTACGGACTTCTCCGAAAGCCTTCAAAATAATCTTTGTAGTTTCTCCGCAGTAGACGGGAATTTCCCGTTTTATAAAGGATAGGTAGGCGGAATGGTCCATGTGCCCGTGGGAAATGAAAAAGGCGTTAACTTGAGGTGATTTCGCGTCTTTGTAGACGCCTTCAATTTTTGGCAGAATTCCTAGTTCTTTTAGGCTTTCTTCGCTTTTTGGGGATAGAAATGGCGGCGAATAATATTGTCTTTTTAAGGCGAAGGACATACCGAAATCAAAGAAAATCTTGGTATCTCTGTCCTGAAGTAGAATCTTATTTCCGCCAATTTCGTTTACTCCTCCGTAAAAGGTTAAGGTTGTTTTCGCTCTAACCATGTTTATTCCTTCAGTTTATCTGCTTTTCTGCAAATGTTGGAGATAATGAACATTATGTGAGGAAAGGTGAATACGCTAAAGACTTTTGTGTACTTGGGTTTTCCAGCTTTTTTAATAGTATCAACGTTTCCTCCAGCCTTCAAATATCCTTTAATGAAAGTTTTTGTTACGAGTTCAGCTATACGGGGGCTTGCCAGTGGCGGTATGTGGTGTCCAGCATAATAGAGAAATTCGGCGACGTCCCAAATTTTATCTCCGTTTCGCGAGGCTTGCTCAAAATCTAAGATGTAAATTTCACCGTTTTGGGCAACCATTATGTTTTCGGGTTTTGTATCTCCTAAGGCAACCCCAAGAGCATGTATTTCGGCGAATTTTTCACCAACACGCCTTATAACCTCCAAATCCTTCGCTGTCTCCTGAATGTTTTTAGAACTTGCAATTCTTTTAACTATTTTTTCTAGGTTTTCGCCTTCCACATACTCCATAAAAATTAAACGTTTGGCAGTGCTTACATGCACAATTTTTGGCACAGCGAAACCCTTTGAACTTAGAAACTGGTTGATGGCGTATTCTCTTTCCAGTCTTGACTGTCCAGAAACAGCAAAGCTTCGGGTTCCGAGAGTCCACAGTGTGAGGGGGAACCATTTAAAACTGGAGAGGTCTCTAAAACTTTTAACCACAAACTTCCTTTCTTCCCCTTTCACAAAGATCTTGATTAGATAAACATCATTTAAGACACCGCCAATTTCCTCAAAAACGATTTTTGCATTCTTATCTACGTGTAGTGTCTTTTTAGCGAAGGCTTCTATATCTACTCTGCTTGCTAATGGAACAAGCCCGTTAGCCGTTGGAACAAGCAGATATTTTTTAGGGTCTTCAATTTGGCTGGTAATTCCAGAGTTTTCGGCTAGAGCTTTTTGGATTATGAGAGGAAAGTCTTTGCTTTCGGAAAGAAAGCTAATTATTCTTGGAAAGATTTTAAGCATGGATACAAACAAGGTTCTTTGAGCTGTTTTAAAGAGGCTGGTAAAACGGATTTTCTGCCCTCTAAAGGTGGCAATAAAATCTTTAGAAATTTTGACATATCCATTAGAAAGCTCAATAATCTTCTCTTTTTCCAACTCTTTTAAAGCTTTCAAGTATCCGTTTAGAATGGCTTGTCTGTTTTCCTTGTTTTTAAGGTCAAAATTTAGCAGAGTGTAAATTAGCGGTGGAAAAATGCGGGTTCTGCTCCAAAGGATTTCATACATAAAATATTCTGGTTTAATGTGGATTTCGTGGGAAAGTTCTGGAAAGTCTGTGACAAGGTTTTCTAAAAGCTCTTTAACTAGACGTTTTTTCAATTTAACCTCTTGAGAAGAAAGATAATCTTCACCTGTTAGGACGTTGTATGGTAAAAGAAGACTTGCGGAAAGGGCTTCGCCTAAAAATCCTTTATCAACGTCTCTCTCGAAAACCCACTGGTCAATAGCGAAAAAAATTACGTTTCTCTCGCAGAAAGTTTTCACATAGTTCACTAGTCTGGGTTGAAAAGCGTAGATTACAAGAAAAACTTCCAGGGGTGCCATGCCGTTGGTGTTTCCTAGAGAATAGCTTTTGCATGCGTATACGGCTTTAATTTTGTTAGAGCCAGCAATGTATTTGCAAAATTCTAGAATTTGCGAATGTAGTTTGCTGTCTAATGTTTTTGATTGTTGGGTCAAGGCTACACCTTTCAAGATAAAGTTTTAAACACAAATAGAATCTGTAAATGTGCAAATATAGTTAATGCTTTTACTTTTCTATCTCACGATTTGGTTAACGTTTTTCTATGATTTTGCCGTAGATTCTCAAAACTTTCAAAGCTTTAACCGCTTTTTCAGGCAAATTGTAAAGCGGAATATTCGTTTTCCCTAAAACTTGGTAGACTAAAGCGAAGTCTTCTCCTCCAGCTGGCACATCAACCACAGGCTTGTCAGGATGTTTCTTAGCTATTTTAGGAATAACCTCAGCGTCTTTCGGCTCGAAAAAAGTGGATTTAAGCATGTTTATCACTAATACTCCGTTAACATTTTTGTCTGCCAAAACCAAGTCAAGCACTTTCTCGTATCTTTCAGCCCTTGCATCCGCTATCATGTCTATGGGGTTTGTTGCATCTACGCCTGGAAACAAACGTTCAATCTTCCTTTTCGTATTTTCAGATAATGTAGCAAGTCTAAGCATGTTTTTCGCCACCGCATCAGCCGCTAAGATTGCTGGTCCGCCAACATTGCTTACTATGGCGACATTGTCTCCGCGCATGGGAGGCTGTTTTGAAAGAGCTATGGCTGCATCCATCAATTCTTCTATGTTTTCAACGCGTATTATTCCCGCCTTTTTAAATGCTGCATCGAAAATTTCGTCTGAACCGGCGATTGAAGCCGTGTGGGATTTAGCTCTAAGGGCTGCTTCTCTTGTTATTCCACCTTTTAAGGCGAGGATGGGCTTTTTCTTAACGATTTTTTGTGCTTCTTCTATGAATTGTCTGCCCTTTTTTATTCCTTCCATGTATAGGCATACGACTTTAGTTTGTTTATCCTTGCCAAAATACCGCAATAAGTCAACATCGTCCACGTCCACCTTGTCGCCTACAAAGACAAATTTGCTTATACCAATTTTGTAAAAACACGCCCAGTCAAGTAGGCAAGCGCCGACTCCTCCGCTTTGCGATATTACAGCTATGTTTCCTTTTTTCGGCATAACATTTTTCTCAAATGTTGTGTTCAAGCCATTAGCGGTATTTATTACGCCCATAATTGTGTTTGGACCTAAAATTCTAACGTCGTATTTTTCTTTGATTTTAAGCAGTTGTTTGCGTTGGTGGTTTTTGTAGCCGCCTGTTATGGCTATTATGGCTTTTACGCCTTTTTCTGCGCATTTTTCCACCGCTTCTAGAGAATGTTCGGGTGGAAGCATTATTACAGCGAGTTCTGGAATTTCCTTCAGTTTACTTACACTTTTATGTCCTGCTTCACCGTCTACATCCACAACGTATGTTTTTCCGCGAAAAAATTTTCTCATGTTATATGTGACGCTTTTAAAAAGTTGTGGAGACGTCATTCCCACTTTCTCTTTAATTTTGCTTGAACCTATCAAAACCGTGCTTCGAGGTTCAAAGATGCTCTTAACTTCGTGCATAGATTAAACCTTCAATGAAAGTTTTCATGAGGGAAGGAAAGAAATTACACCTTTCATACTCATAAATTTAACCTTTAAAACGCACAAAACCTATTTTTGCATGGCTCTTCTGTACGCAAAAGCGGCAACTAAAGCAAAAAACAATGCGAATATGCCTAGGTCTAGAAGCATCCAAAAACTGAAAGGCGGAGTTCCTAATAGAAAGGCTCTGGACAAGTCTGCACCGCAGCTTAGAGGGTTGTATCGGGCTATCAGCACTAATGGTGTGGGCAGAGAGCTTTGTATAAGCGTCATTGGATAAAAAACTGTGCTGCAGAAGAAAAGCACGTAGTACACTACGCCCCTCATGGTTATGTACTTTTCAAAGCTTGTGGTGGAAAGAGCCAAGGAAATGCTAAGCCCAGAAGTCCCAATCGCAACAAGAAACAAAGTGAAAATTATTGTGAATAGTTCGAGTGGTGAAGGAAAAACGCTTGTGTATAAATAGGTTATGGCTAGAGTCGTCAACAGAAGGGGACTCATGTAAATTAACCCTCTAACACTTCCAGCAAGAACTCTTCCAAAGGCTAGCTCCCACCTTTTTATTGGCAAACTAAGCATGTAATGAATTATATCACGTCTAATCTCCATGTTTACCTCTCTGCCAATCATAAAAGCCGCGGCAAACAACGCGGTAATAGTTAGTCCTGGAGCGAAAAACACAAAATAGTTTACAACAAGATTTGGGTTAACCATTCTTGTGTAAACTACAGCCATAATAAATAGGTCGGCAAGATTCATGCTGACCATTCCAGCCACCCACCATTTAAAACGGAAAAAGTATCGGATGTCCCTCTCCATTATGTGCATTACGGCTTTTACTGCCATCCTCCACCCTCAATCCTTTTTTCATGCAAAATAATGCCTAGAAAAGTGAACATAGAGAAGAAAAGTACTATGCCGAGAACTGCTGTCCATGGAGAGGTTATAAGGGCTGATTCTATTCCAGCTCCCCAACGGAAGATGTCAGCAGCAAACGTTAACGGATTAAACTTGGCAAGGGCTGCGTAGTAGTCGGGCATGTAGGCTATGGGGTAAAGAGTTGTGCTTAACCTCACAATTAAGGCGTCGACAACTCCTAACAATATGTCGAATTTGTCAGATGATTTTATACTAACAGCTAAAGTTATACTGAAACCTGCAACTCCAAAGGTGAAAAGGAAAAGGGATGCAAAGGCTACTAGTAGTTGTAGCGGATTCGAAATACCTATGAGATATAGAGCAAAAAGCATCATGGGACTAACGTAAATAAAGCTTCTTAACCCGCCGCCAATGGATCTTCCGAGAACAAGCTCTTTACGGGAAATGGGAACACTTAACAAGTATTCAATTACGCCGTGGTCAGCCTCTTCAAAAATATCATATCCGATGAAAACTGCTGTGGAATAAAGCAGCGTTATGACTATCCCTGCAACATAAAAGTGGAAATAGTTGCCCCCCACAGCATCTTGAACATCTGGTCTAAGCATTTTATTAACCACCAAGCCGAAAAGGGCGATTTGGGCGAGAAACCATATTGCCCGCATTATCAGTAGAACTTTGTATCGCAAGAAGGTGCGCATGTCCCTCTCTGCAACAATCCAAACATTTCTCAAGCTTATCATCTTTTCTGAGCCTCTTCAATCGTTAACCCAGTATAATGCACAAAGACGTCGTCAAGGGAAGGCTCACTCATCTGAATGGATTTTACGGGCATATGCACTTTCATGAAAAACTCTGTAATCCGCGGCAAAACTTCTTCCGCCTGGTTTAAGTAAATTTTCAAACAGTTCGGTTTAACAGCCAAAACGTCCACAATACGATTTATCGCCTTCAGTTCTTCAACAATTTTTGAAGGAACCTCTTTCTCTAAAACAACTTCTATTACGTCTCCGCCAAGTATGCTGTCTTTCAATTTTTTAGGCGCGTCGCAAACGAGAAGCTTTCCTTTGTGGATTATTGCAACTCTGTCTGAAAGTACGTCTGCCTCGTAAAGCTCGTTTGTGGCAAGTATTATGGTGGAACCCTCATCTCTTAAGGCACGAATCATGTTCCATATTCTATGCTTACCAACAATGTCTATTTGCGCAGTAGGCTCATCCACTATAGCGATTTTAGGTCTTTGAATCAAGATTTTAGCTATCTCAACCCTTTTGCGCATACCACCAGAAAACCCGTGAATGCTTTTATGCCGTTCATTCCATAATCCAAGCTCCTCTAAAGCCCACCTAACCCTTTTTCTACGCTCCTCAGAAGATAAGCCGCAAACCTTGGCATGCCAGTCCAAAACATCCCAAGGCGTGCTAACCCACAAAAGTTTAGGCTCTTGAAAAGCCATGCCAATCAAAGTTCTAGCCTTGTCCGGCTCCCGCGTAACATCGTAAGGTCCAACATAAGCCGTGCCCTCTGTCGGCTTAATAACCGTTATAAGCATAAGCAAAGTTGTTGTTTTACCCGCACCATTAGGGCCTAAGAACCCGAAAATTTCGCCTTCTTCAATTTCCAGATTTAGATGGTCCACTGCCACTAAACTGCCGAATTTTTTGGTAAGGTTTACCGTCCGAATTATGGGAGCCATCTCTACACCTAAACTAAAGCTGAAACTGATAAAAGGGCGATACGGCTAAATAAGATTTTATTTCTTTTCTGTTTTTAGGAAAGAATAAACGATGAACGTAAAACTTGTAGGTTTAGCTTTGGTTCTAATTTGTCTAATTACAATGGCGTTAGTTTATCATAATTATCTTGTTTCAAATAAGCCCAGAAAGGCACGCTACTACTGTGCAGTTTACCCTTACGCTTGGAATAATGGAACAAGTCTCAATAAAACGGAATTTGAACAACACATTGCCATTGTTAAGGATTTAGGGTTTGACGGAATTGTTGAACATACAGTTTTCGGTTTTTATGATGAAGGACTGCTTGATTGGATGCTTGAACTGACGGGAAATTACAGTTTAGATGTGATGTTTGCACTTTATTATTTTAACCGCTCTTATAGTTTCCCTTTTCCAGACAACGCGTGGTTTAATAGAACAGGATTTATGACAAGTGATAAGGACTTAAACCTTTATGTTGAATGGTTGAAAAACATTAGCTCGATTGCAGTTAAGTATTCACATTTCAAAGGATACATACTATTCTATGTTTTCCAACATGAAATGCATGATTTCTGGATGGAACAAATAAACACCACAAAGTATGAAAAGAGAATGCAAATTTTAATTTCTGCTTTAAACGATAGCAAACCACTGTATTTAACCGCTGAACCCTGGGGCGCAGAAAACAGCACAAAAGACGTCTACCAGTATTTGCCTAAAAACTTCACAGGGGTAGACGGGTTCGCCTTACAAGGATACAACTTCATTATAGATGACATTCAGTTCTATCTTGTGGAAGAACAAAAGAATTATTGGAGTAAATATTTCAATGAAACACACATAGCAGAATTTGGATACAGAACAAAACAAAACGAGTATACACATGGTAGAGCATCTTCAGAAGAAGCAAAAGCACGTATGATTAGAGAATTTATTAAAAGAACATGGTCATGGGACAGTTTCGTATGCTATTTTGGACTAACCGATTTTCCGCCAGACGGATTAGATTGGGGCTTAATCTATGATAACGGCACTTACAAACTTTCTGCTTATGCCTTTAAGGAACTGTTGAAAAAATAAGATTTTATCGTGATAAGAGGTTTAAGGCGGTTTTTTCTGCTTTTTCCATAACCGCGTCTTCATCTAAAAACTTAACTTGCCTGTGTTCCATCAAAATTTTCCCGTCCACAATAACTGTGTCAACATCGCTTCCACGAACAGAATAGACCAGGCTTGCATAAATGTCATGTAGAGGCGTTAGATGAGGCCTTAAAAGATCAACCAAAACTATGTCAGCTCTTTTACCCTCTTCAATCGTGCCTATCTTTTCCGAAAGCCCTAAGGCTTTAGCGCCGTTTATAGTTGCCATTTCTAAAACTTTGTAGGCTGGTAAAACGGTAGGGTCGCCGTATGCGATTTTCTGAAGTAAAGTTGCCATTTTCATCGTTTCAAACATGTCAAGAGTGTTGTTGCTTGCAGGTCCGTCAGTGCCTAAACAAACATTAACACCAAAACGCATCAAATCTTTCACTTTTGCTGTTCCGGAAGCCAACTTCATATTAGACACGGGAACATACACAGCATTTACTTTGCGCTCAGAAAGAATGTGCATATCGTTTTCTGACAAGTAAAGGCAATGGGCAGCAAGAACATGCCTCTCTAGAATGCCGATTTTATCCAGAAATTCCACTTCGCTTAATCTGTATTTCTGCTTAAATTCTTCTGATTCAGCCAGATGTATATGGATGCCTACGCCCAACCTAGAAGCTTCGCAACAAATTTTCTTAAGCAGCTTCTCACCGCAACTGTAGGCTGCATGAGGTCCCAGAAGGGCGGTTACCCTTCCATTTGCATATCCATCGAACTTCCTAACAAAATCAACGCTTTTTCTAAGCATTTTTTCGCCTAGAAAACTGCTTCCCGCTTCAAAAATGCCTTCTGCAAGAACCGCCCTTAACCCGCTTTGTTCCACAGCCTTTGCAACCATTTCCTCACTGAAATACATGTCAGCAAAGCATGTGGTTCCGCTTTTAATCATCTCCAAACAGCCTAAAAGAGCACCTTTGTACGTGTCTTCTGGCTTAAGCTTTGCTTCTAAAGGCCAAATCGTTTCTTTTAACCAAGTGTTTAAGGGTTTGTCTTCAGCTATTCCTCGAAAAAGAGTCATGGAAACGTGTGTATGGGCGTTGATTAAGCCTGGAATAGCCACTTTTCCTTTCCCATCCATTTTCTTTTCAGCCCTTATTTTCGCTGTTTTTGCAGGTTTTCCAACGAAGATTATTTTTCCGTCTTTCACAGCTATGCTTCCCTTATCTATGGGCCTTTTTCTGGTCATTGGAAGAATCATGCAATTTTCAATCAGAATATCTGCCTTTTCCAAACTGCATCCTTAATGCAGAATAAAGAACAAAATATAATATAAGATTATTAGACTCCTAGAACAAATTAGAAGGGAAGAGAGGAGATTTTCAGGCTAAATTAGTGTTTTGGGGTCTTCTATCTTCTTTAGGAAAGGTCGTAATGCAGTTTTTGCTTCCAAGCCGTTTTTCGGCAGTCCAGTTGTTCCTATTTTTCTGCATATGAAGTTCAGCGAGTCTTCTGTGAAGTTCAAGAGCTTATGGCCTTCACTTGTGAGCTTATACACCTTTCTTGGTCGTTCGTTGTTCATGTTCCATTCACTTTCCACATAACCGTTTTTCTCAAGCGCATTTAACAGGGGATAAATTGTGCTTGGCCCGAAGTATACTCCGAAGGTTTTGCGGATTTTTGTGATTATTTGGTAGCCGTGCATGGGCTTTGAGCTTAAGAACTGGAGCACTATCAGGTCTAGGAGTCCTTTCATCAGTTTGACTTGAACCTTTTTTGAGTTGTTGACCATTCTTCCTTCCTTCTGTATGTGTGTTCTACACGTGTACAATATGTCCCTTTTAGGACATATCTCAAGACTCTATAAAGACTAAACGAAAATATAAAGGTTCATACTTAAACAAAACATAAAAAAGCATACCGAAGCATACCGAAACTATTCCAATTTCTACATAATCTAAATAAACCAAAACATAAAATAAGTCAAAAACAGCACACATCCAGAGAGTGAAAAATTGACAGAAAACTTCCAAAAAGAAATTGTTCAACGCATAACCAAAAACCTGCTAGACATCCAAATACTAAAGCTAATAAACACAGAACCAATGTGGGGCTACAAAATAAAAAAGGAAGTAGAAACCAAATTCGGCGTAAAACTAAGACACGGCGCCCTATACCCACTGCTCAACAGTTTAGAACAGAAAGGCTTCCTAACAAGCCAAAAACAACAACAAGGAGGAAGAACAAGAAAAGTATACACCATAACAAAAAAAGGAAAAAAATACATAGAAACATACCACAACATACTAAAAGAACAAATACAAAATAAAACATAAAATGGAATATGATTGCAGAAAAAAATCGCCAAATTAAGAAAGAATCGTTTATACAGAGCAGACAGATGGAGCTCCACAGTAAACTGCAAGAACTTTTTAAAAAGGAAGGAAAAGCAACCTTGGAAAAAGTTAAAAAAGTGATTCTTGAGGAAAAAATTGAATGTAAAGAAATTCAAAGAGCATTGAAGTATTTCTTATCGTATAGGGAAAAAGGTTTCCTTGTGAGACCCACGTTGATCTCGTTAGGAAGCAAAGCAGTCGGTGGAGACATTGAAGCGATAGCAGAGATAGCAACGCCTTTAGTGCTGATGAGTGGTGGCATGGACATTCATGATGACATCATTGATAACCAAAAAAAGCAAAATTCTAGGTTTACAGTTTTTGGAAAGTTCGATAAGGATGTTGCTCTACTTGTCGGTGATGCTCTTCTTTTCAAAGGTTTAATATCATGGTATAAGTTACTTGACAAGATTTCAATGCAGAAATTCATTCAAATTACCTTGCTTTTGGAGAAGGCATTTTTCGAACTTGGTGATGGTCAAGCACAGGAGGTAAGCCTTAAAGGAAAGATAAACGTTAGTCCTGAACATTACCTACAAATTGTACGAAAAAAAGCGGCTGACATAGAAGCGCTTTTTCACATAGGTGCACTTATTGGTAATGCGTCACAAAGCGAAATCAAAGCCTTGAGTAATTATGGTCGGTGTATAGGTATGTTGTGGATATTAGGAGACGACGTAGTAGACATGTTTAACCCTAATGAACTAAAGCGAAGAATAAAGCATGGATGTTTACCACTTCCATTATTCTATGCGATGGAAAATCCAAAAATCAAATCTCGACTTCGCAGAATTCTTCTAAAGACAAGGATAACAAAAAAGGACGCAAAAACTATACTAGAAATGACGATTAAATTTGCTGGATTTAAGAAAACTAAAAGTGTAATGCAAAATTTGGTATTAGAAGCGTTGGAAACTATTAAACACTTCAAGAATGCAGAAGATTTAAAACTACTAGTAGAAGATTATCAGAATTTCATCGAACAAATGTAGAAAATTAAACTGTGAACCAGCCACTTCCCCATCTAACTGGAACGTTTTTCTTTCTTTTTTTCGCCATCTCCTTTCACCTACATAATTGTTGTACACATATACACTTAAAAAACTTTCTATAAATTTCCGGTTATAAAGTTTTAAAGCAACATAAAAGAATTATACTACTGGGATTTATTGTTGCAGAGAGAGAAGCAGTATTTATCGAAATTCGAAACAAAAAGAAACAAGCTTGCTGCGTTTATTTTAGTATTTTTTACTTTATCTTGGTGGTCTATGAGTCTCTCAGTTTTCAAAAACTTTTATCAGCCAATGGAAACGCTTAATCCATCTATAGCCATTACTGCTCGTGCATCGTACTTTACATCAATAATTACCTTTAGCATTATGGGTTCATTTGCGATTAAAAGAAGCAGAAGGTTATCTTTTCTTTATTATTGGATGCTAATAGGCGCAATTTCCTCATTAATTCCTCTCATGCTTAGTAGCATTAACGAGTGGCAACTATTTTTTGTTTCTGTTTTGCTTGGATCCACGTTCGGTATAGGATTGCCTTCATGTTTAGCTTTTTTTGCGGATATGACGAACTTTGAAAATCGTGGCAGCTTAAGCGGAGTGGTTTTCCTGGTAAGTAATCTGGTCATTGCAGCAGTTGCAGTTACATTATTGAATACTGATCTGAAGGTTATAGCCTTAGCCGCTGGAGCGTGGAGAGTTGTTGGATTGATTTTGTTTGCATTACTTAAGCCTAAACAAGAGACAAAGACGAAAGACAATAGACATATTTCGTTCAGTTCACTTTTCGAGAACAAACGGTTTCTTCTCTATTTTATTCCTTGGTTTGCTTTTTCTTTAATTGAATGGTTTGAAAATCCAATAAGAGTGAGTCTCTTCGGAGAATTTGCCGCGTCAGTCGAGGTTATAGGAGTAGCCTTCGGAAGCATCGCAGCCGTTGTGGGAGGAATGTTTGCTGATAGAATTGGAAGAAAAATCATTGTACTTTACGCTTTTGTTTCAATCGGAATTGCCTACGCTGCCCTGTCCATTATGCCTACCAACATTGTAGTCTGGTATTTCTTCGCTGTAATTGACGCAATCGCCTTTGGGCTTATATACCCCATATTTGTACTGACAATATGGGGAGACCTAAGTCAACAGCGAGAAAGACAAAAATACTACGCGATTGGAACTGTCCCCTTTTTCTTCGCAGGCATTTTAGAGCTTATTGTCAAACCTTACGTTTTATCCGTCCGTCCTGAAGCCGCTTTCTCTTTAGCTTCGTTTTTCTTGTTCGTTGCTGTCATACCATTGCTCTTCGCACCAGAAACTCTGCCTGAAAAAATAATTAAAGAAAGAGAACTTAAAGAATACATTGAAAAGGCTAAGAAGACTAAGGAGAAATATGGTTAAGATAAGGGTAGAGAAGTATGTTTTTTCATGTGATTTTGACTACGGAGTGTAACCTTGAATGTCGTTACTGTTTTGGTGAAGCGTTAGAGGATTTGGATTCGGATTTTTCGGGTTTTGAGGTTGATTATTCTTTGCCTAGAAAGATAAGTTATGATGTTGCCTTGTTGGATAAGTTTTGTAGGCGGGACCCAGACTGCGTGTTAATTTTTTATGGTGGTGAGCCCTTGCTTTGTTTGGAAGAGATTAAGCGTATAATGGATTGTGTGTATGCGAAGCATTTTATTGTTCAGACGAATGGTTTGCTTCTTGACCGTTTAGCGCCAGAGTATGTTAACCGTTTTAGCACGATTTTGGTTTCTGTTGATGGGGATGAGGCTTTAACGGATTTTTATAGGGGGAAGGGTACTTTTAGGCGGGTTGTTGAGAATTTGAAGTTTATTAGGCGGAACGGGTTTAATGGCGAAATTATTGCGCGAATGACGGTTATGGAGCAAACAGACATTTATAGGCAGGTCCGATGGCTTGTGGAAAACTGCGAGTTTCCGTTTTCTTCTGTTCATTGGCAGTTGAACGCTGGTTTTTGGAACGATTTTGAGCGAAGACGCTTTAAAGAGTGGAGTGAAGAAAGCTACAATCCTGGAATTCGGAAGCTTGTGGATTTTTGGGTTTCCCGTATGGAACGCGAAGGCGTTGTTTTGCGGCTTTACCCTTTCCTGGGAATAGCTAACTCCCTACTGTTTGGCAGGCGAAAGGAGCTTTTGCGTTGTGGAGCGGGATGGATAAACTATGCTATACAAACAGACGGCCATATTATTCCGTGTCCTAGCATGTGGGGAATGAAAGACTTTTATTTGGGACATGTGGGCAACGCAGACCCTTTGAGGCTTAAGAAGGTTTTTGTTGGTGAGCCTTGCACGAAATGCGACATTTTCGGTTTGTGTGGTGGGAGATGCTTGTATGCGAATGTTACTAAACGGTGGAGCGATGACGCTTATATTTTGGTTTGTAAAACTGTGCGAAATCTTATAGATACGGTTGACGAAGCAATGCCCAGAATAAGAAAGCTTGTTGGAAGAAAGAGGGTTCGGCTGGAAGATTTTGAATTCATGAAATACAACAGCTGCGAAATAATCCCATAAGTTTTTATTGCATCCGCTATACGGCGATATGTCTCCTGTTACTTCCGTTTTCTGAAGTAGGCGAGTCCATCTTTTCCATGACGTATTCGAAGCATTCTTCGAGGAGTTAGGTGATTTCTTCTTTGGTGGTTGCTACTTTGACGTGATATTCGCCTGCTTTCTCCTCATCACATGTTAAGTCACAAACGTGCCCTATTATCCTCCTTGCAGATTCGTAGCTTACACCACGTTTGAGACAGTAGCCCAAAAAAAGCTAATTCAAGCTTGTTCCGTTGACCTTTTCGCCAATGTTTAACCAAAAACTTAACAGCCTTGTCCTCTTCCTTTCGTTTTAACCGAGGTAGACATAGCCAGCGCACTATTATAAAGCGTTTCCCACAGTCTGAAATTATGACACGTGTCATAAACACCCAAAGCAAACTTCGATTAAACATTACTAACAGAATTTATAAATGAAGGCTAGTATGAATTTGTCTTACTTTATTAAGCTATTTTAGAATAGACTTCGAGAACTCTTTACGAACAGATATGTATAGCACCGCGTTGTAGACAGCTGTAATGGGTATCCCTAGAACATGTTAAAAACTAAACAATTTAACCAAGCCCAGAGTTTTGTAACTTTAGTCGCCAATTTACTTGTTGTTTGTAATTATCCTAGTTAGAAAAAATATTTATAGGCGATATCGAATACTGATATCGAAGTCTGATTTCAAGTGTGATATAAATTGGGAATAGTGCGGGAGTTCTTCTTAGGATTCATAAAGATTCACATTCTTTATCATGCTAGCCTTAGTCCAATTTGCGGAGTAGAGA
>PIXZ01000059.1 GCA_003601605.1 Candidatus Bathyarchaeota archaeon | reverse complement strand
CAATGTGGGGGAAGCCTGACGCTGCAATCCCCATCTCTGTTCTGATAATGTCTAAGCTTCTACCAAGCTTCCGCTCTCGCTCCACTATTTTCGCAGCCATTTTGTCGTACCATGTGCCATGACCAATTATTTTCTCGCGCATGCTATGCCGAACCTTCATTAGCAATTATTAGGAGGCAGATAAAAAATGTTTAGAAATTTAATCTCTTCAAAGAGGATGCTGTTAAAATCCTGTAGAAGGTATGTCTCCTTTTATTGTTGTTCCAGTTGCACCGTCAATCCAAAGTTGGTAAGTTTTGCCTTTATACTCGTATTTAATGAACCATATAGGCGCGTGCAAGTAGACTGCTTGTTCTGTTTTAATCTTGTTTTTCATCTCAATAATTCTATCCACATCTTGCTGCGCCAAATAACGATGATGCTCAATGATTTGCTGTTTTGCCAACTCCACAGCTTCCTCTTTACTCATTTCACTGTTTAAGGTCTGGGCAAACCCTTCAATTTTCCTAAAGTCATAGGGAACCTTGCCTTCCAACGGCACATCATATTCCCTTGTAGGAAAGATTGCGGCTTTCCTGGCTAAAACCACCCAGTTATACTTCTTTTTAATCTGTCCTTCCTTAACAACAGGAGGCGTTATTCTCTCAAATATTCCCTTATAAACTGTTTCAGCCTCAGCGGTTACAATCCAGAAAGGCAAATAAACAAGCCTTTTTTCCAAAATTTTCGATTTTCTAGCCAAGTCAGAAGGTTTAAGAAAGCCCATTCGCATCCAATTCTTTATCGGTTCTTCAATTGTCTCTTGATCATATTTGTTTAATAGCATTGAATGCTCAAAAGTGAAAGCCTTTCCAGTCTCTATTACCACGGTGTAGCCACAATACCTGCACGTAGCCAATATTTCGCCTGGTTTGAAAGAAATTGGGGCGCCACAATGTGAACATCGAATCTCTTGAACAATGGACATGGCTTATTCACGATTTCAACTTTTCTCTCTTTAAAATTTCCCGAGCTGCAATAATGCCTGACGCTGAGGCTTGCACAAGACCCCGTGTTACGCCAGCTCCATCTCCAATGGTGAATAGGTTGCGGATTCTTGTTTCGAGAGAGTTGCTTAGCTGAAGCTTTGAAGAGTAAAACTTCACTTCAACACCGTACAAGAGCGTGTCGCGAGAGTAGATTCCAGGGGATATTTTGTCTAAAGCTTGCAGCATTTCTTTTATGTCGGTAAGATAACGGTAAGGCAATACGAAGCTTAAGTCGCCTGGCGTGGCATTTTTCAAAGTAGGCTTAACAATGCTTCTTGAAATCCTTTCGGGCGTAGACCTTCTTCCAACTTCTAAATCGCCTAAACGCTGTATGATTACTCCGCCGCTGAGAAGATTTGAAAGTCTGGCAAGGTATTTTCCGTAGGCTATAGGCTCTTTAAAAGGTTCAGTGAAAGACGTGCTTACAAGAATTGCGAAGTTAGTGTTTTCTGTTTTTCTTTCCGCATAGCTTTGACCATTAACTGTTAAAATGCCGTTATAGGATTCGGTTATAACCTCACCGTATGGGGCTACACAGAAAGTGCGAACTTGATCGTCAAAAGATTTTGAATAATATATGAGTTTCGGCTCGTAAAGCGCCTTAGTTAACTCTTCCATCACTGAAGCTAAAACCTCTACCCTTATACCAACATCTACCGGGTTATTAAGAGTCTTAAGCCCTAAAGCCTGCGCTTCAGATTGAAGCCATTCCGCTCCGCTTCTTCCCGGAGCCACAATAACGTATTTTCCGAAAAATCTTTCGCCATCTACAGTGCTAACGCCTTCTACGGCACCGTCCTTAACTATGAGCCCCTTAACATCTTTTTTGGGTTTAAACTCAATCTTGCCATCCAACGCTTGCCGCATTTTACGAAGAGTTTGAGAACATTTCTCCGTGCCCATATGCCGTATTTTTTGGCGAACAAACTTTAAACCAGCCAGAGAAGCCTTCCGCTCGATTTCCTCCACCTTTTCCAGGTCGCCACCGTAAACATGCCTTGTAGCACCAAATTTCAAGTAAATCTTGTCCACGTAATCTATGAGTTTTTCAAGCTCTTCCAGTGATATGTACTGGTTAAGCCATCCACCCACCTCGGTTGACAATGTAAGTTTTCCATCGCTGAAGGCTCCAGCACCTCCCCAACCAGACAAGAGCAGACACGGTTCACAGTGAATACATTCGAAGCCGCGGCTCGCTGGACACTTGCGCTTGTTAATGTCTGGTCCTCTGTCCAGCATAAGAATCTTCAAGTCATTCTTTTCCGTTAGTTCAAGGGCTGCAAAAATTCCAGCTGGTCCAGCTCCCACGATTATTACGTCATATTTCAAAGAGCATAATCTCCTGAAACCCAAAAGTAGATGTAATAACTTGCATATATTTTTAGCGAATTGGCGCTTTCTAGTGGTGGGGCACTAGACATAGGAACTTAACAGTTTTTTCGCCTGTGTTTTTGAATTGGTGCTTCTCGTTAGGCGGAATAAAAATGACATCGCCAGCGTTGAATTTTCGCTCTTCTCCACCGCCAAACACTGTGCCTTCACCTTCCAGTATGAAGACTTCGTGTTCCCAAGGATGACTGTGGAGTGGACTGTAGCCGCCGGGCTCCATTTCAAAAAGTCTCATGGCAAAGTTTTCAGCACCCATGGCTTTGGTGATAAGCCATCGCACTTTTAGTTTGTAAGCTCCTTCCTCAGCAGTCTCTGCCTCTACATCAAGATAATGGAACAGCTTCATGTAAACCACATTCTTATCGAAAGATAAGCAAAAGAATATTAGTGTTTTCCCTTGTGTTGCGCATGAAAAATCATCTGATTTGGGTTATCATCCCACAAAATAAGAATTGTTATTTTCTTAATTAGCAAAGATTTGTAAAGCCATGGAAATGAAAAACCCATATCCAAAGAAACCGTTCAATAACCTCCAAATATTTCTTGTATATGTTTTACGTGTAGAGTTTTTATATAGTATGAGATGAAAGTTTAAAATTATGCCAATCGTCCATGTAAATGTTTGGAAGGGGTTCTCCAGCGAGGCGAAGAAGAAGGTTATAGCGGGTATAACCAACGTCTTCACTGAGCTAGGCATTCCAGCAGAAGCCGTTGAAATTGTGATTCACGAGGTTCCAATGGAGAATTGGGGAGTAGGCGGAGAACAAGCCAGCAAGAGACTTAAACATGCTAAAATACCATGAGAAAACATGCGGTGCTGTCGCATCTACCGTATGCTGATGAAGACAGAATCAGTCTTTTATGGCTTCTAAGAGGCTCATTACATTCCACAATTTAACCCGTGTGTAAGGTGGCATGTTCGGGTCCTGCAAAATCTCATCCAAAATCGATATAGCATTAGAGGCTCTAACAGCTGGAGTGTACTCCGTGGTCTGCAACGCGTCCATAGAATTTTTAGCCGCCCGCCTAATGTTTCTAGGCGTTGTTGTGTCTTCGGAAACCTCGCCAAGCACTGCCAACGCTTGTTTTATACGCTCTTCATATTCAGCAAGCTTTTTCTTCCTAACCAAATCAGCCACCCCGCATAATTTTGAATAATCAAGTTATTATAGGCTTTTATACTATTCTATTTTTGGGTTTTAAAACTTGCCGCAAGAAAAAACCGAGGAAAAACATATACAACGAATGGCAGACCTACTTAGGCAAGGTGCCACCTTAACCGACCTAGCATGCCCAGCATGTGCCTCTCCCCTTTTCCGCCTAAAAGATGGGAAACTGTGGTGTGCTAAATGCGAAAAGAAGGTTATAGTTGTAAAAGAGGGGGAAGAACCTAAAGTAACGGGTATGATGGCTTTAGAAACTTTGGAGGCAACGCTTCTAGCTAAAGTGCAGGAAATACAGAACAAAATGCAAAACATGGAAAACACGGATGAGCTTGAGAAACTTAGCAAAACATTGTCAGAACTGCTTGAAAACCTTGAAAAAGTAAGAAAAATGAAAAGAATCTAGGGATGAAAACAAAAAATGCTCGGATACTACGAAGGTTTCCCAGAAAACCCTCAAAAAACAGCCTTTTTCACTTTTTCCATCTCAAACAAAAGGCTTCAACAAACATTAATACAAACACTGTATGAAATAAACGGGAAAAGTTTTGATTTGCAAGAAGTTTCCGACCCGTCCATCCCTAACTGCACGGTAATTTTCGAGTTTGGAATAGCTGAAGAAAACACTTTCAACTACCTAGATAAGGAAGAAAACAAAAAACTGCTGAAAGTCTTAAAGAAAACACCCTTTAAAATAACGGATTTTTACTGCGCAGTACGTTACTACAAAACAAAAAATGATAAAAAAACTCCACTGAAATTTGATTATTACATGGTTCGATTCTTATTTGAAAACAAACTGTTGGAAACAAGAATCTTTCACGAACGCGGACCAGAACATGCAACACCAGATGACATTATAAACTTCATAATTGGCAGGATAAACGAGAAACTTTCCAGGAAAATCGTGCGAATTCTCGAAGAAAGCTAATTAGGTTTTATAACGCTTTGGAAACAGCCTCAAAAATGGCTTTAGCAACCTTCATTTTAGGCTTATTTCCATCTATTTTAACAAGTTCACCTTTATGGACGAAATCCATGTAAACCTTGCGAACTTTTCGCTGCGTTTCAAGATTTTCCATAACCGATTTTTTACGCCGCAGCCTCTGAAGCACAATTTCTGGTTCTACATCGATAAAAATGGCTATGTTCGGTTCTATGGCATGTTTGTTTATCATTTTAATCCATTTTAAATCCAATCCTGCGGCCCCTTGATAAGCTAGGGAGGAGTAAATATAACGGTCTGAAACGACAATTTTTCCTTTGTCAAGAGCGGGAAGAATCTCATTCTCTATGTGTTCAAAACGGTCGGCTGCAAAAAGCAAAGCTTCGACAACGACAGAAACTCGTTTTTCACCATGCAAACAGTATTTTTTAATGAAACGTCCAATTTTTCCACAGCTAGGCTCAGCCGTGTAAACCGCGTCAAAACCCATCTGCCTAAGCTTTTTAACGAGAAGCCTTGCTTGTGTTGTCTTTCCGCAGCCATCCAGTCCTTCAATGCAAATGAAAAAGCCTTTCTTCTTCATGCTAGTCAGTCCTTCAACGTTAGGCATTATAAGAGCGAAAACGCATTTAATAATTACTTAAAACTTAAAAATGCTGGAGAAACGATGCACAGAAATTATTGGGGTGAAATAAAAGACCCAGTACACGGATACGTCTACATAACAGAACTGGAGAAGAAAATTATAGACTCTTTTCCAGTTCAAAGACTACGAAGACTACGTCAACTGGCAGGAGCTGAATATGTTTATCCCGGTGCTAATCACACGCGTTTTGAACATTCAGTAGGCGTCATGTATCTGGCGGGAAAGGTTGTGGAGAACCCGAACATTGGACAGAGGATAAATAAGGATGAAGCGGAAATGGTTAGAATTGCTGCTTTGCTTCATGATGTTGGGCATGGGCCTTTCTCTCATGTTTTTGAACATTTGTTGGACAAGGAGCTTGGGGGAAAGACGCATGAAGACATGACAAGGTGGATAATAGCCACCAGCGAACTAAAAGACATTTTGAATAAGGCTGGATATGACCCGGAAGAGATAGGAAAGTTGGCAACAAATAAGTTAGAAAAACCTAGTAAAGCGTTTTTGGGACAGATAATAAGCAGCGCGGTGGATGTGGACAAACTCGATTTTGTTGTAAGAGACACTCACCACACGGGTGCAGAGTACGGTTTTGTTGATGTTTTCCGATTAATTCACGCCTTTGACGTTTTGAACGGAGATTTGGCAGTGGATTTAGGTGCCCTTTCAGCCTTGGAATCCTTCATAATAGCAAGGATAGAATCCTTCAAAAGCATATATTTCCACCGTGTTGGAAGAGCCGCCCAAATAATGTTGGCTATGGCTATGGAAAAGGCTAACGAAGAGCTTGGCTTAACCAGTTTTAAAACTCCAGAAGAATACTTAGCTATGGACGACTACACGGTTTGGACGATGCTGAAAAACTGCGAAAAATCCCGTGAAATTATAGAAAGCCTTGAAAGACGAAAAATGTTGAAATGCGCCTATGAAAGAACCTTTTACCAAAAAGACGCTGTGATTTCAAACATTTTCAGCAAAGAAGCCCACAGAAAAGAGTTGCGGGAAGACATAGCGAAAAAAGCTGGAGTTGACACAGAAGCGGTAATAATTGACGTGCCAACAGTTCCCTCGGTTCCCTACCACCATTCAGTTCTCATGGAACCCATGGAAATCCCAACCTTCTACAAGACACGGGAAGGAAACAAGATTCCACAACGTCTAAGCGAAATTTCAAAAATTTTCGAGGTTCTCAAGGGTTTCATAAATATTCTTCGCGTTTATACGGATGAGGAAAACCGCGAAAAAGTTGGGGAAGCCGCATTAAATATTTTAGGTGGAATTCCCACTTCGGCAAAAATATCCTATTAGAAGGACAAGAAATGCAGCCCCTAGTGTTAAAGGGAAGAAAAATTGTGGAAGGCTACTGCAAAGCCGAGGCATTAGTGTCTAAAAAGCCTATAAGCTTTCTCGGCGGAGTTGAACCAGCTGACGGCAAGATTGTTGAGAAAAGTCATGATTTATGCGGTGAATGTGTAAAGGATAAGGTGTTATGTTTTCCTCATGGACGCGGTTCTACAGTTGGCAGTTATGTATTATACTCTTTAGCTAAGAGAAATCTTGCACCTAAGGCGATAATCAATCAGACCGCAGACCCAGTGGTTGTTGTTGGCGCAATAATAGCGAACATCCCGATGATTGACCAGATAGACCTTTCGAAAATTGGGACTGGAGACTTGTTAGAAGTGGATGCTTACAAGGGTGTTGTAAAAATCTTGGAAAAAAGGGGTTCTTGTTAAAATGTA
>PIXZ01000007.1 GCA_003601605.1 Candidatus Bathyarchaeota archaeon | reverse complement strand
GGGCTTATCTGCTGGTTTCCTCTTCCCAGTAAAATGCCCTGATGTCCTATAGGTGAAAGAATAATCCAAGTTTTCCGCCAGTCTTCAACTTCTTCCAAAATTTTTCTCTCATCCACATCTAACACAACTCTGCCTTTCTTATAGACGTCTACACCCAACACTGTTTTTTCAACGCCAAGCAGTTCAGCTATGGTTTTAACGGTTGTCCCAGGTCCAAGTATATAGGTGCCGTCGGGCTGCATCTCTTCAATTATGAATCTGGCTATTGCCTTCTGGTTTTCCTTTTCGTCAACAGTTTCTGGGCTCACCTGCTTGCTCCCTTGAATGCGCGCTGGAACAAAAGGTCCTTTTAGAAAGCCGTGAAGTTTTACCGCGAAAGCGTCGCTTCTGATAGCTTTTTCATCTGCGTCCATGATTTCGAACTCTGCAATTTCTGCTTTTTCCTCAGTAAAGGCGGCTACAACCTCTGCAGCATCTGTTGGGTTAACCGCGAAAATTCCGCTATACATTTTTACGCCGGAAGGCACGCCTAAAACCGGCAGTTGACCGCACTTTTGCATTGCGTCAAATATGTCTTTAGCTGTTCCGTCTCCACCAACGAAAACTATCAAATCCACCTTTTCCGCAGCCAAAAGTTTAACCGCATTTTTGGTGTCTTCGGCACTTGTTTCTTCGCCTAATTTCATTGGCAAAATTTTTGCTTTTAAACCCGCCTTTTCAACCTCTTTTTCACCCATTATTCCAGGACAAGTTATAAGCTCAATGTTTAAGCCTTCAATATTCTCCTTTAAACTTTTCAAAAATTCCACAGCTCTTTTAGGAGCTATTGGTTTGGCTCCTCGAGCGATGGCCTCTTTTAAAACACCGTCTGTTCCTTTAAGGCCTACTCTTCCTCCCATGCCAGCGATGGGGTTAACGATGAAGCCTAATTTCATAACTTTCATCCTATTGAAAGATTTGATGGCGGATGCTATAAACTATTTCAGTCTCTTATCAGCAAAAATAATGTAGATGTGAAGTGTTGTTAACTAAAAAAGCTGGCATGTCAAAAATTTGCGGAACCTTTTCCATACTGGCTGTATCGCATGATTTGAAGCAAGCTGGTGTAGCTGTAGCCTCTGGCTCCACGCATGTGGGCGATAGGGTTCCCCATGCAAAACCTGGTGTCGGCGTTATAGCAACACAAGCATACACAAATGTGGCTTATGGAACCGAAGGACTAAAACTCATGTCTAAAGGCTATTCTCCGCAAGAAACTTTAGAAAAACTCTTGATGCAAGACGCTGAAAAGAATTTAAGACAAGTGGCCATTTTGAATTTCGAAAAGAAAAAGGCTGTTTTCACGGGAGTTGACGTTCCAAAAGAATCTGCGGAGACTATAGGCGAAAACTATATCGTCATTGGAAATCTACTTTCCAGCTCCAAAGTAGTTAAAGCAATGGCAGACGAATTTGAGAGAACATCCGAAAAAGCGTTGGCTTTAAGACTTTTATTTGCTTTGAAAGCTGGAAAGGAAAGCGGTGGGGACAAGAGAGGCGAAAAATCAGCAGCCCTAATAGTAGTTGACAGGGAAAAAGTGAAGATTAAAGTGAAAGTTGATTTTCACGAAAATCCGCTGGAAGCACTGGTTAAACGTTTAAAAGCCAATTGAAGATGTAAAATAGAATTTTATCCGAAAACGCTTATTATGTTGAAACTTTAAAAATTCAGTTTCTAACTCAAAGGGGTTACAAAATGTCCAAAGAAAAAATTCTTGTGACAGGTGCCACTGGACAAATCGGATCTGAATTAACCTTGAAACTTAGGAAAAAATATGGCAATGACAATGTTGTCGCTGCTGGCCATAAAAGGAAGCCAAGCGAAAAACTGTTAGAGTCTGGGCCTTTCGTGTATTTAGATGTAACCGACAAAGAAGCTATAGAAAAAGTTGTCAAAGAATATGAAATTGACACTATTTACCATTTAGCCGCAGTTCTCTCTGCTATAGGCGAAGAAAAACCGCAGCTTGCTTGGCATGTAAACATAAACGGCCTCTACAACGTGCTTGAAGTTACAAGAGAACACGGTGTTCAAAGAGTTTTCTGGCCTAGCTCCATAGCTGTTTTCGGTCCGGAAGCGCCACGGGTTAATACTCCTCAAAACACGGTGCTTATTCCTCGCACAGTTTATGGCGTTACCAAGGTTGCTGGCGAACTTTTATGCAACTATTACTTCACAAAGTTCGGTGTGGATGTTCGAAGTGTTCGCTATCCAGGCATAATAAGCAGTGAAACACTGCCGGGCGGAGGCACCACGGATTATGCTGTAGAAATTTTTTACGAAGCAATTAAACATAGGCGTTACGTTTGTTTTGTGAGAGAAGATACTGTTTTGCCCATGATGTATATGCCGGACTGTCTTAAAGCAGCCTTAGATTTGATGGAAGCTGACGCGGATAAGATAACGTGTCGTACCAGCTACAATGTAAGTGCTATGAGTTTTTCCGCTGGAGAATTGGTTGCTGAAATTAAGAAGTATATTCCCGGCTTTACATGCGAGTTTAAGCCTGATTTTAGACAGAAAATTGCTGATTCTTGGCCTATGTCTATAGATGATAGCGCGGCTCGTAGGGATTGGGGATGGAAGCCCGCATATGACTTAGCTGCAATGACGCGGGATATGATAGAAAAACTGACAAGAAAACTTGCTGAAGGAAATGCTTGAAAAAACTTAATTCATGGCTTCTACTGTCTTTCACTTTAAAGGGAAAAGCTTGGCCAGACTAGCTGAACTGAAACTTGCAATGGGGGCCTCCATTTTTCTAGTAGCTCTAATCTTTGCTATTTTTCTTACCGCTATAATGCTAATTTTGAACTTCCCATTAATCTATGCTGTGGCACTAACGTTGCTTTTCATATTGTTTGAGTATCTTATAGGGCCAGCCATTGTGAGAAGATCAACTCGCTTACATTATTTAAAAAGTGGAGAAAACCCGTGGCTTGAGGAAACAGTAAAAGAACTGGCAGAAAAAAGCGGGATTCCAATGCCGAAACTCGCCATAGTTCCAGATGAAACACCTAATGCATTCGTTTTCGGCAGAACTTCTAAAAGCGCCACTTTAGCTGTTCATGAGGGGCTTCTAACAAAACTGAACAAAGAGGAAATTAAGGGCGTAATAGGTCACGAGTTGGGGCATATAAAGCATAAGGATTACATTGTTATGACGGTGCTTTCGGCATTACCATTACTGGCTTATATCATTGCTCGAGGAACATGGGAAGCCGCCCGATTCGCTGGTTCATCATCTAAAAAGAAAGAGGAAGGAAGCATAAAGGCAGCGTTTTTGGCTATTGCAGCAATTTCCTACATAGTTTACATAATCTCGCTTTTGTGTGTGATGAGGCTTAGCAGATTAAGAGAGCATTATGCAGACGCCTACTCAGCTTATGTTACCAGTTCTCCAAGAAGTTTGCAGAGTGCATTAGCGAAAATAACGTATGGTTTGTCGCTTTCGCCTAGGCCTCCTTCAGGAGCCAGAGCATTGTATATCGGAGACCCAGCTATGGCTAAACAAGAAATACAATGCATAATGGAGAAAAAGCGGGATTACGACTTGGATAAGGATGGGGTGCTTGACGAAAGAGAGCTGGAGTTAGCCATGGAAAAAGAGGCTAAAACTGCTTGGGCGAAAATAAACACTTGGTTTGCGACGCATCCGCCTACGTTTAAGCGAATATTGTTGTTGCGCGAAATAGAAATGGAAATGGAAAGTGGAAGATACACAAGTGACAAAGTTTACGCCCACATCTAAAAACGTCTTAAACATTCAGCCACATACGCTAGAAAGGCTCTGCTTTCATTGTTTTTTGTGTTAAACTGGAAAACGCCATCCACCCAGTTGTGGGATATTTTTAACAAAGTTTCATCCAACTTTTTATCAATGTAAGTTAAAATGCATTTTGCTTTAGGGTTCCACTTTTTAAGGATGGCAAAAGAAGCCAAAGCCGTTTTTAATCTCGAAGAATCAAGCTCAACCTTAGCGTCAAAAACAATAACGGGTTCCACAAAATCCTTAGCTTTCTTACCTATAGATATGTCGAATTCCATGACATACTCTTCTTCCGCTGCTGCCCAAACAAGACATTTTTCTCCCCAAAACAACAGCAAAGGACTTGGAATGGCGACTTTCGCTTTGAGCAGTCGATAAACATACTCTTCAAAAGCGTAAGCACGGAATTTTCCGAAAAACTGTGCTACACCTATCTCCGCTTTATTTTCCTTGACAGCGTCAAGAAAAGCTAAAAAGTCTTCCAAACTAAGGGTTTCCACCCACCCGTCATACTGCTTTTTTAATCTTTCACCAAGAGTTTTCTTTTCTCTACTATCACTTAAGCAAAGCTCACGTATGTAGTCAACAGTCTTCTTTACCCGAGTCAAACAGCGTTATCTCCTAAACTCTTTTGAGCGTAAAACAATTTATTAATTTCACGAACAACTGAAAAGAGTGAAGGTTTAAAAATGAAAGTAAAACTCGTCAGGTTTACAGCAGACCCGGAGATTTTATGCGGAGCTGCAGCTTTAACCTCAACAAAAAGCGGTAGTCCCTCAGAAATTTTTGAGAAAATGGATTTGGAGAAGGCTAGGCAGATAATTAAGCGTGTCACTGGTTATGGTCATGCTTCAGTTATCGAGCATGCGTCTTTCACTTTCAGTATTGAAGGAGTTTCTAGGGCTATGACCCACCAGCTTGTCAGACACCGTATAGCCTCTTATACGCAGCAAAGCCAACGATATGTTACTTACGACACTTTTGAAAAATATGTGACACCACCCAGCATCGAAGAAAACAGTGAAGCGAAGAGAATTTTTAACAGTGCATTGAAAAAAATTTCTGAAACATACCATAAACTTTTGGAAATGGGAATTCCGAAGGAAGATGCAAGGTTCATTCTGCCTAACGCGGCGAAAACAAACATTATCGTGACTATGAACGCAAGGGAACTGCGCCACTTTTTCAATCTGCGATGTTGTAGGCGTTCCCAATGGGAGATAAGACAAGTGGCTATAGAAATGCTTAAACAAGCCAAAAATGCTGCGCCCTCGCTGTTTGAAAACGCTGGGCCGTCATGTGTGGAATTGGGTTATTGTCCAGAAGGAAAAATGAAGCCTCCTGAATGTAATGTTGAAGAGATAAAGAAACAGTTTCGTAACTTGTGATGAACGCTTAGGTTATGAAGAGAAAACGCGATTTGTATGGCTGGGTATAAAGCTTTAGCCGTAGTTACGGGATACTGGAGACCTAACGAAGATTGTATGGAAGAAATCATCAAACATGTTAGTGGAAAAGTGGCTGACGGCGATTTTGTTGTTGTTTCGGAAAAAGCGATTTCCACAACGCTAAATAATGTTGTGGATGAAAGCAAAGTTAAACCAAGCGCAAATGCTAAGTTAATTGCCAAGTTTTGGATGCGCATAGTATGGGGTTATTTTTTAGGGCGCTTATGTCGTTTCAGCCAGAAACTTTTGCAAAATCTTCAAAACTATCCGCTGGAAGCGGGAAGCCGCCATAAACAAGTCGCACTACAATATGCGGGCTTGTTTCAAGCTTTGATGTTTGGTTCTGAAGGGGGGATTGATGGAAGCAACTTGCCATACTCTTATGTAAGCTTACCTTTAGAAAACGCGGAGGAAATAGCTGAAAAAATACGCAGAGAAATACTGTTAAGATTACGGAAAAAGGTTTTCGTAGTAATTTCAGACACAGATAAAACATATTCCTTCAGAAATTTCCATTTTACACCACGCCCAAAGCCTCTCAAAGGCATCTATTCTTTCGGAGGCTTTGTCGCCTATGTTGTTGGACGGTTTTTTAGGTTTAAAAGGAGAGCAACGCCTTTGGCTGTTGTCGGATGTAAAATTTCCGTAGAGCAGGCGTTACAAATCGCCGAGTTGGCAAATCGTGTAAGAGGTTTTGGCGCTGGGAGAACTGTTTGGGATATGGCTGAAAAGTTTAATGTAGGCTTAACGGATGTTAGTTGGGAGATGCTTGAGACAGTAAAACATAAACCTATAGTCATTGTTAGAAGCAAAAGGTGAACAACAGTGGATTCCACGATTGAGCAGTTAAACGCCTTCTTTAACCCTCGTTCCGTTGCGGTTGTTGGAGCAACAAAAAAGATAAACAAGGCAGGACACGTAATTTTCAAAAATTTTGTGGAAAATAAGCGAAGAGGAGTTTTAAAAGGTGAAATTTTCCCAGTGAATCCTTACGAAGACTCTATTCTCGGTTTTACATGCTACCCTTCCTTAACCAAGATTCCAGAAGAAATAGAGTTAGTTGTCATAGTGGTTCCCGCCAACATTGTTCCTCAAATAATGGAGGATGCTGCAACAAAAAAGGTAAAAGCAGTAGTCATAATCAGTTCCGGCTTCAGCGAAATCGGAAAACATGAATTGGAAAACAAAATTGTATCCATTGCTAAAAGAGCTGGAATAAGAATTTTAGGACCAAACTGTCTAGGAGTTTACGACTCAAAAACCGGCGTAGACATGCTCTTTCTGCCAGAAACAAAAATTTTGACAACAGGAGAAGAAGTTATTGCAACACCCCGACCACTACCCGGAAAAATGGCCATAGTAACCCAGAGCGGAGCCTTCGGCGTCGCAGCCCTTGACTATCTGGCTGGCAGACAGATGGGAATAAGCAAATTTGTAAGCTTCGGCAACAAATGCGACGTAGACGAAGCAGAAATGCTAGAGTACCTGCTTTACGACAGCGAAACCAAAGTTATACTATTGTATGTAGAAGACATAAAATCTGGAAGGAAATTCATAGAAGTAGCTAAAAAAGTTACAAAGCGAAAGCCTATAGTAGCCATAAAATCGGGAAAAACAGCGGCAGGAGCAAGAGCTGCAGCATCCCATACAGGAGCCATGGCTGGTTCAGACCAGATATACAATGCAGTTTTTGCACAAACGGGAATTATAAGGGCTCATGACATGGAAGAGTTCTTTGACACTGGAAAAGCGTTGGCTATGCAGCCTCCAGCAGTTGGAAAAAACATTGGCATAATAACTGATGCTGGCGGTCCAGGCGTAATGGCCGTGGACGAATGCGAGTTGAAAAGATTAAACGTCAAACGTTTTTCTGACGCTACCATAAAAAAGTTTGAGAAACTTAAGGAAGAAGGAAAAATTCCAAAATTTGCAACTTATCTTAACCCTGTGGATGTGACAGGCTCTGTAACTTCTGAAATGTTTGAGTATGCTGCAGAAATTCTTTTTCAAGACCCGGAAATTCACGGTGTAATAGTGTTGGGTTTACATCATGTGCCAGCTTTGCAAGAAGATTTTATTGATAAGGTGGCTAACGTCGCTAATAAATACGTCAAACCTGTTGTGGCTTGTGATATTGGAGAAACAGAAATGGCATTGCACACACGTTTGAGATTTGACAAACTGGGGATTCCCGCGTATCCTTCGCCAGAAGATGCAGCAAGAGCTATGAACGCCCTTGTCAAATACGGATTGTACTTGAAGAAAAATGGGTGTCTGCAAGAGTATGTGGAGGATTTTCTGAAAAGTAAACAAAAATAGAATTACTCTAAAACTATCTTTACTTCTACAGTTTCTCCATCCTTTAACCCAAACTTTTCACGCAAATTTACAGGCGCCACAATTTCTACAATATTGTCCGGATAACCCGTGATTTCCGGCAGAACTATTACACATTCCGTGCTGTCTTTAAAGATGGCTCTGAAACATACTCCGCGACAAAAACCCTCTTTAGACGAAATCTCAACAGCCTTAACCTTTTTCGCCAAGTCTTTTAGAACAAAGTTTTTTTCAACTAATCTAACGTTCAGAGTGCCTGGATACGGAGTGAAACCACATTTTGCCGCTATTTGCTTTTTTACCCATGGAAGTTTAACATATTTTGCGCCTTCACCGCTTCCAGAGAAAACTTTGCCTTTAATAACCAGTGTTTCTGGCAATGTGCCTTCTCCAAAATAGTGGAAAATAACCTTTTATCATGTTTTTTGTTCTTTTAAAGTGTTGGCAACCTTTCTAAACATAGGGTTAGAAGACATATCTATGACTGGAACAATTATTTTCTCTTTAGTCTCTATAGTCCGCTTATATTCAGGTAAAAGGGCGTAACCAACAAACGTCCAGTAAACCCGTCTTTTTTCTACCAATTCTTTTGCAGCCGTCTCAGTGGATACTGGAAGAGGAAAATAAAGAAAAACCACGCCTTCAGCCCAGTATAAACCGGCAAGTTTGCCACCAGCAACCACTGAAGTAAACCGCGCTAGGTCCTCGGGGCTTGAGAAAAAGTTGCGCTCCATGATTACAATTTCTTTAAAAGATTCAAATTTTACAGCTACTTCGCTTTCACTCATGTTTTTCACCGTTCATTAATGCCTTCTGCACTTAAGTTCCTTTTTAACTTTGTCATAATCTTAGAAAAAGTTATACAGTAGAGCCTTTCTAAGCTTGACCAACAATCACATAGAGGAGTTTGACTTGCCAGAAATCCGTGTAGCAATAGTGGGCGTAGGCAACAGTGCCTCCGCTCTTGTTCAAGGAGTAGAATACTACAAGAACGCAAAGGAAAATGAAAACGTGTCAGGGCTTATGCATGTAAATTTTGGAGGCTACCACATACGGGATGTTAAATTTGTCGCTGCCTTTGATGTAAACAAGAAAAAAATTGGAAAAGACTTGTCAGAAGCCATATTTACAGAACCAAACTGTGTAGCCAAATTCGCACATGTTCCGCCCTTGGGAGTTAAAGTTTCACCCGGCCCGGTTTTGGATGGTGTTGCAGCGCATATGAAAGAAACTTTCAACGTCTACAATGATGAAGAAACCAAAACCGTTAATGATGTAGTAAAAGTTCTGGAAGAATCTAACGCAGAAATCCTTATCAACTATCTACCCGTTGGAAGTCGCAACGCAACACGCTTCTACGCCCAAGCAGCCTTAAACGCTGGATGCGCCTTCATAAACTGCATACCTGAATTTATAGCTTCAGACCCCGCTTGGAGTGGAAAATTTGAAGAGAAAGGGCTGCCCGTAGCAGGCGACGACATAAAAAGCCAGTTAGGTGCAACAATTCTTCATCGAAATTTAGTTAGACTCTGCGTAGACAGAGGCGTAATAGTGGACGAAACCTACCAGCTGAACATCGGCGGCGACACAGACTTCCAAAACATGACCGTTGAAGAACGCTTAAAAACTAAGCGCATAAGCAAAACAGAAGCCGTGAAAAGCCTTGTACCATATAATGTGCCCACAAGAATCGGGCCTTCAGACTTTGTTCCTTTTCTTGAGAACAAGAAAATATGCTATATTTGGCTTAAGGGTAGAAAATTTGGCGATAGACCTTTAACAATCAGCGTGAAGCTTGAAGTGGAAGATTCGCCTAACAGTGCGGGTGTAGTAATAGATGTTATAAGAGCGGTTAAACTGGCTTTAGACCGCAGAATAGCTGGTCCACTGATCAGCGTATCTTCTTATGCTTTTAAACATCCGCCCTTGCAGGTTCCAGACCCAGTGGCTAGAGAGTGGGTTGAAGACTTTATTGCAGGGAAGCGTGAAAGATAGTCTTTCAGTGTTCTCTCTTTCCCGATTTGCCAAACGGTGAAAACAAACATTTTACTTTAACTATGCCGCAAAATAACAGTTAATTTTAAAGGTTAAAACGTGAAAGAATAACAACTACACAAGGTGAGTAAATATGGTGAAAGTTGACGGATATGAAGTACCCGAGGGACTATACTATTCAAAGGATTTTGAATGGATAAAAATCGAAGGCGACAAGGTTCGCGTAGGCATAACAGACTATGCCCAAAAACAACTCCGCGAAGTTGTGTACGCTGAGCTTCCAAGTCCAGGAACAACAATAAAACAAAATGAACCTTATGGCACAGTGGAATCCGTAAAAGCAGTTTCAGACCTTGTTGCACCAGTAAGCGGAACAATTGAAGAAGTGAACACTGAGGTTCAGTCGAAACCAGAAATTCTGAACGAAGACCCCTATGAAAAAGGCTGGCTTCTAATCATTAAACCCTCAAATCTGCAAGCTGAACTAGCCAATCTGATGGACTTTAACAAGGCTGTTGAATGGCATAAAAGTCTCATAAAATAGAAGGAATAAACAGATGCCTAGACGTATAGTGATAATTGGTGCCCACGCCGCAGGTGTGGACGCTGCTTCTGCCGCGAGAAAAACCGACCGCACAGCTGAGATAACACTCATAACTAAACAGAGACAGGCTGGTTATTCGCCGTGTGGAATCCCGTTTGTTTTGGGCAGACACATACCAAGCTTCGACAAACTCATAGTCTTTCCACAATCCTACTTTCAAATGATGAAACTCAACCTCATGCTGGAAACGACAGCAACAAACATAGATACAAAAGCCAAAACTGTTGAGATACAAGATAAAACAGGAACACAGAAAACTCTTGAATACGACAGCCTAATATTAACAACGGGTTCTTATCCCTTTGTACCTCCAATCAAAGGACGAGAAAAACAGGGAGTGTACGTTTTAAAAACAATTGAAGACGGAAAAAAGATAGATCAAGCAATCGAAAACTCAAAGTCTGCAGTAGTTGTGGGAGCTGGACTAATAGGTTTAGAAACAGCTGTGGCGTTTGTTGAACGCGGTTTGAAAACCACGGTGGTTGAACTTTTACCACAAGTTCTTCCGGCTATGCTAGATGCGGACATGGCGAAGATTGTTCAGAATATGCTTGAAGAGAAAGGCATGCGAATAATAACTGGACACGCAGTTGACGAAATCTTGGGAGAAGAAAAAGTAACAGGTGTTTCCGTTGCAGGCGAGCAAATTCCCTGCGACATAGTAGTCGTAGCTACAGGCGTGAGGGCAAACACAGAGCTTGCTAAAAATGCTGGTATCACCATAGGCGAGACTAGGGGGATAAAGACAAATATGCGTATGGAGACCAGCGTCAAAGACGTCTACGCGGCGGGAGACTGTGCAGAATCCGTTCACCTGGTTACAGGGCGACCAACTCTCTCTCAGCTCGGAACAACTGCTGTTAGACAAGCAAAAGTGGCTGGAACAAACGCAGCTGGTGGGTATGCTATCTTCCCAGGAGTGTTAGGTTCTGCAGTCACGAAATTTTTTGATACAGAGATAGGTGTTACAGGATTGACAGAGTTTTTCGCAAAAAGAGTTGGACTTGAAACTGTCACAGGAACAATAACTTCCAAAACTAGACCAGAATATTATCCTGGAGGGTTACCAATCAAGATTAAACTTGTTGTAGAGAAGGAGACTGAAAGAATAGTTGGGGTACAAATGATTGGAGGCGAACAGGTAACTCAACGTGTAAATGCGTTGTCCTTTGCCATACAGAAACAAATGACTGTGAGAGATTTAGCTAAAGCGGATACTGCCTATGCGCCGCCGCTGAACGAAACATGGGAGCCTATGGTGCTTGCTGCTGAAATTGCTCTAAGAAAGCTACGTTAAGTTTTTGGTATGATAAGATTAATTAGTGGAATTTCAGAATAAATGATGAAGCATGGTGATTAGAATTGGCAATGAAAGTAGCCATTAACGGATTTGGAAGGATAGGGCGCCTCTTATACAGAGCAGCCTTAGAAACAGGCACGGAAATAGATTTCGCTGTGGTTAACGACCTAACAGACGCGAAGACTCTAGCTTTCCTCCTAGAACATGACACCGTGCATGGACCGTTACCTTTTGAAGCGAAAGCCGAGGGAGACACTATTGTTATTAAGAAAGACGGTGTTGTCAAACAAAGATTGAAGGTTCTGGCACAACCAGACCCGGCGAAGCTGCCTTGGGGAGAGATGGGAGTCTACTTGGCTGTTGAATCAACTGGAAGGTTTAGAAAGAGGGAAGACGCTGCAAAACATCTACAGGCAGGAGCCAAAAAAGTGTTGGTTTCTGCGCCTATGCGTCCAGCCACCAGCGCAGACCTAACAGTGGTTTACGGTGTGAACGACGATAAGTATGATCCAGAAAAGCATCACATAATCTCCCTAGCGTCGTGCACAACGAACTGCGTGTCACCAGTGGCTAAAGTGCTAAACGACAAGTTTGGTGTGAAAGCTGGTATAATGACCACTGTTCACTCTGTCACTAATGATCAACGTCTTCTAGACATGCAGCACAGAGATTTGCGGCGGGCGAGGTCAGCGGCATTTAACATTATCCCCACAACTACAGGAGCGGCAGAAGCTGCGACTTTGACCGTGCCAGAACTTCAAGGAAGAATGACGGGGCTTGCCCTACGTGTTCCCACGCCAGACGTTTCCATAGTAGACTTCACTGCACAATTGGAAAGAGATGTTACAAAGGAAGAGGTTAACGCAGCTTTCAAAGAAGCGGCTGAAGGACCACTTAAAGGAATTCTAGGCTACACCGAAGAGCCGGTGGTTTCGTCAGATTTTATACACAATCCTTACTCAGCGATAGTAGACGGTCTCTCTACGATAGCCATCGGAAACTTGGTTAAGGTGCTTGCTTGGTACGATAACGAGTGGGGCTACTCTGTAAAAATGGTGCGGATGATAGAAAAAATCTGTAGAATGGCAAAATAAACAGTTAGGAAACACATAAATTTTCCTTTCCTTTTTTTGGAGATGAAAAATATGTCCAAATTATTAACCTTAGATGATGTAGCTTTAGAAGGGAAAACGGTTCTAGTGCGCGTGGACTTCAACTCGCCTGTAGACCCGGAAACGAAAAAGATACTCGATTACACGAGGATTAAGAGGCATGGCGAAACAACCATAAAAGAGCTTGCAGAAAAAGGCGCAAAAGTTGTGGTTTTGGCGCATCAAGGAAGAAAAGGCGACCCAGACTTTATACCTTTAAAACAACACGCGGAAATCCTTGGCAAGGTTTTGGGCAAACCAGTGAAGTATGTAGATGACGTTTTCGGAGAAAAAGCAAAAAACGCCATTAAAAGCTTGAAAAACGGCGAAATTCTTGTTCTAGAGAACGTTAGGACATTTGATGGCGAAACAAAAAAGGGAACACCAGAAGAACATGCAGAAACAGAGTTTGTCAAAAATCTTGCGCCACTAGCTGACCTTTTTGTTAATGATGCCTTTGCAGCAGCTCATAGAGCCCACGTTTCAATCGTAGGCTTCACAGCGGTTTTGCCAAGCGCTGCGGGAAGAATAATGGAAAGGGAACTAAAATCTTTAAGCAGAGTTTTAGAGAATCCAGAAAAGCCCTGCGTTTTCGTTTTGGGTGGCGCCAAGGCAGACGATTCGCTTGAAATTTCCAGATACGTGCTGTCCAATAATATAGCAGATTACGTGTTAACAGGCGGAGTTGTGGGTCATGTCTTCTTAGCTGCGAAGGGCGTCAATCTGGGCAAGCCTAACATGGACTTTCTGGAGAAAAAGGAGCTGATGGGTCTAGTTCCAGGCATAAAAGAGCTCATGCAAAAATATCCAGAGAATATTAAGACTCCTGTGGATGTTGCCGTGGAAGTTGATGGCAAAAGGAAAGAAGTATCTGTTGAAGAAATGCCTGTTGACTATCCGATATTTGATATTGGAGCCAAGACCGTTGAGGCTTATGCAAAAATTATTAGGAACGCGAAATCCATTGTGGTCAGCGGACCCATGGGCGTCTACGAAAACAGCGAGTTTGTCCATGGTACAAAAGGTGTTTTTGGAGAAATCGCGAACTCTAAGGCTTTCTCTCTCGCTGGAGGCGGGCACACCATAGCTGCGCTTCAAGAGCTTGGGTTATCCAGCAAAATCTCTTATGTGAGCACGGCGGGCGGAGCCTTAATAGAGTTCTTAATGGGTAAAAAATTGCCTGGGGTTGCTGCTCTAAAAAAGGCGGCTGATCGGAAAGCTTAACTTCCCACTTTTTTGTAATCTCTTTTTATTCGTGGGTTAATTTTTCCATCAAATCTACTACTTTATATTCGCTGTTCTCTTGTGCATGTTGAAGAGCCTCGTATATTTGGAGAGTTTGTTCTGCAGCTTTTCTCCAAGTGAAATACTGTAATACTCGTTTTCTGCCGTTTTCACCCCATCTTTTGGCACGGTCCGAATCGCAAAGAACCTCTTTTATACCCCATGCTATGTCCGCTGGGTTTCCACCATTTACGTGGACACCGTTTTGATCAGGTCCGGATGGAATTACTTGTTCCTTGAAACCTACTACTCCTTGTGCGCCGACAACTAGGGGTTTAGCCATCGACATGGCTTCTAGACTTACTATTCCGAAGGGTTCGTAGGTGGATGGGAATATACAGACGTCTGCGGCTGCGTAGTGTAGGATGCGTTCTTTTTCTGGGACAAATTCGAATCTGCAAGCTATTTTACTGTTTATTCCAAGTCTGTTTGCAGTTTCAGTTATGTCGTTTTGTTGTTCTCCCTTGCCCAAAATTACAAGCTTTGTTTTAGGATATTCTTCTAAAACCATGGGCATGGCTTGAACAAGATTTCCGATGCCTTTAACCCATGTGAGTCTTCCAAGGAAGAGAAGCATTTTTTCATCCGGCTTTATTCCGTATTTGCTGCGAATAGCCTCTACCTCTTCGGGTTTACAGTTTTCAGGATTATAATGTTCAGGGTCTACACCGTTCCAAACTACGCTTATTTTAGATTTAGGCCATCCATGCCTTACAAGGTCTTCTTGCATAGCCTGGCTTACCGTTATTATTTTATCCGCTCTTTGGGAAGTTTCCCATTCCATATGAGAAACTACTTCTGAACCTTTTCCTCCACTTCTGCCCCATTCGGTGCTGTGTACATGAAAAACCAGTGGAACTTTTGTTTCGTTTTTTACTATTATGCCTGCTATGCTGCTAAGCCAATCGTGAACGCATACAACATCGTAGTTGCGTCCTTCTTTTTTCAGCATGCTGTTTATGAATTTTGTGGCACTCAAAATGTTGTAGATGAATATGTCATTGAACAAGCGAATGTTGGTGCCCCACTTTTTTAAATCGTCAATGACGAACATAGGAAAGATGTTGCTTGCATCTGCAATTAACGGTCTGTGAACTTCTACGCCCTTTATTATCTCTCTTGTTTTCAAGTTTCCGGGATTAAGCGTGAAAACTGTTACGTCATTGCCCATGGCGACAAATTCGCGGGTTATATACTCGGCGTATGTGCCTAGACCGCCTACGAGGGCGGGAGGGTATTCCCAGACAAAGAATCCTATTCTCAATAAAACGCCATCCAACAGCATTTAACCTATATAAACAATGTGAAAAGAGTTGGTAAACGAGTGGAAAGAGTTGGCGGGTCTGAGAAGCTTTAGAATAGCTTTAGCTTCCTTTTCGGTGGCTCTTCCTTTTTCTTTTCAGTTGGCTCCTTTGTTTCCTTTGCTGGCGGTAGCGTTGGCGGTTCTTTCGGTGGTTTTGGTTCAGGAGGCTTTGGTTCTTCTTTTTCTTCTGGGAGAGGTTTTGGTTCGGGTTTTGCTTCCTTTTTCTTTGCTGGTTTTGCTTCCCGTTTTTTCTCAGACGGCTTTTCTTCCTTTTCTTTAGGTTTTTCTTCTGGCTTGTGGGTAAAAATGGGTTGAAGACGGAGGCCTTTATGGTCTCCAAGCTTTAAGTATTCCCATTCGTACAGGTCTACTTGCATTCCTTTCATTCCTTCTACAGCGAGGCGTAGAGCGTCTGAGAAGGATGGTGCAATTAGGATTAGTCTTGGTTTTTCTTTGTCGCTTATTTTGTGTTTGTTGTAGGTGGCCTTTAGGAAGGATTTGAATTTGTTAACGTAGTCTAGGCTTTGTATTCCGTGTAAAAGCATGATGTCGTCTTCATCGACGCTTAATTGGACTATGACGAGTTGTCCCCTGTTATCGTGGCATAAAATGTCTAGTGTCGCTTTTTCGTTTATTGGAACGTTGCTGCAGATAACTGTTAAGTCCTTTTCAATTTTGTTTATTTCGTTTGTTATTATCTGTTCTAGTTCTTGGTTGCTTTCAATTTTTAGTTTTTCAATTGACACCGTATTTTCACCTTTTAAGAAAAGATGCGGGTATAACAGATAAATAAATTATGAATTCGAAATCAGAATTCAACATAATTCATCAACTCGCAACATGTCTCATAGCAAACTAAAATAAACGCTAATCCGAATAATGGAGAATGGAGGCTAATCACATTGACTGACATAGTTTTCGTTTTTGAGGTTCACCAACCTCACAGATTAAAAAAGAACTTTTTCTGGGAAAACAAAAATTTCAAACGCTTAAGCAAAAAAGAACTGTTCAACTATTACTTTGACCATGCAGTAAACAGAGAAGTTCTCAATAGAGCATGCCAAAAATGCTATTTTCCATCTAACCAAATACTGCTTGACCTAATCGACACTTACAAGAAAGAGAAAAAACAAGTTAAAGTCTCTTTTAGCATCTCTGGCGTTTTTCTGGAGCAGTGTGAAATGTTTAACAAAGACCTACTGGAATCTTTTAAGCAACTTGCAGAAACTGGATGTGTGGAGTTCCTAAGTCAAACTTACTATCATTCACTAGCAAGCCTCTACCCTGAAAGAGAAGAGTTCATTGAACAGGTGAAAATGCACCAGCAGATAACAAAAGATTTGCTTGGTTATACGCCAAAAGTTTTTGAAAACACCGAATTACTCTACAACAATGCCATAGCAAAAACAGCGGAAGCATTAGGGTATAAAGGCATCTTCACGGAAGGCACCGAAAGAATACTACACGAAAAATCACCCAACTACCTATACACACCAAAAGGCTGTAACAAAATCAAACTTTTGCTGCGAAACTACAAACTCACAGACGACATAGGCTTCAGATTCTCAGCAAGATGGTGGAGCGAATGGCCTCTAACAGCAGACAAATACTCCAGCTGGCTAGCTGAAACCCACGGGCACTGCATAAACATTTTTCCAGACTACGAAACATTCGGCGAACACCATTGGCCAGAAACAGGCATACACGATTTTCTGAGGCATTTGCCTAGAGAAATTTTAAAATGGTGGCACCTTCGCATGGCCACGCCTTCCGAGGTTGTTGAGAAATATTCGCCAGTAGGCGAGGTGGATGTTCCAGAACTCGGCGGAACAGTTTCATGGGCTGATTTAGAAAGAGATGCTAGTTGCTGGCTTGGAAACACTATGCAATGGGCTTACTACACTAACGTTAGAAGACTTGAACACGTCGTCAAAGAATCCAGCGATAAAGAACTGTTAAAAATATGGAGATATTTCCAAACCAGCGACCACCTATATTATATGTTCATGGCGGGAGGAGCCCCAGGCGAAGTCCACGCATATTTCAGTCCTTTCAACTCTCCAGTTGACGCCTTTGTAACAGCGCACACAGCCATATTAGACTTTGAAAACAGAGTTAAATTGGCAACTGTAACAGCTAATGAGCCTTTTCTATTCTACACTGGCGTAGGCGAAGAGCACTATACAGGGGTAATGGCGTGGAGCCTAAAAGGGTTAATAAAAGCTCTCAGAAAAGTCAGCGTAAAATCCTTAGAATTCCACAATAAACGACGAGACCTTGAAAAGTGGGCTGAAAAATCCCTCAAAGACAAGAAACTTGCAAAACAATTGAGAGAGATAAGACTTTCTAGACTCAAGGGAGAAAAGCTTAGAAAAGCCATCGTTAGAGTAGTTAGGAAAAGGTTTAGCGAGTTAAGCAAACAAGTGCAACTTGCAACTCAATATTTTTGAGCAGAAAGTATTAGGCTTTTATAATTTGAGGCTATTAAATGTCAATAAGAGTGTGCGGGTGGAAAAGTTGAGGGAGGAACTTCCCCTTTCGGAAAAAATTTTACAAACACTACATAACTTGTGCGCTACGGCTCCAGACCTAGCCAGAAAAAGCGAAGAGCTTTCGCAGGTTCTTCAAATAGACGTAAATGAAGTTGAAAGAATCCTAGACAATTACAAAAGTGAAGGCTTCACAGAAAGTTTCACAGACAATGAAGGCAAAAAACGGTACTATTTGACTGGGCGTGGAATAATAAAGGTCTGCGCACTTTTCACGTAGTGAAAGCTGATGCGTGTAATAATTTTATCTTGGGAGTATCCACCGAGAATAGTAGGGCAGCTTGCATATTATGTGAAAGAGTTAGGTGTTCAGTTAGTAAAAAACAATGTAGAAGTTTATGTTGTAACATACCATGATTATTTAACAGGCTTATACAATGAGCCAGAAGGCATAAAGACTTTTAGAGTGGCAAATCCTGTTCGCACTCATACAGGCGTTTTAACGTGGGTTTTAACTTTAAACCAGGAAGTGGAAAGGGCGGCATCCAACATTTACTATGGCGCCAACAAGCACATAGACTTGATAGATGCCCACGACTGGCATTTTATACCTGCAGCGGTTACACTAAAAAAGGCGTTAAACATACCCTTTGTCTATTCTGTAGAAAGCCTGGAGGAACATCGTTCTCATGGTGCAAATTCGCCTTTCAACATGGCTATTAAAAGCATTGAATGGTTGGGAATGTACGAGGCTGAAAAGTTGATTGTGAAGTCAGAGTGGATGCGCGATGAAGTTTCAAGACTCTACAAGGTTCCACTAGAGAAAGTGAAAGTTATTCAGCCAAAATCTGCAGGTTGGATAAAAGAGGTTTTGGAAACGTACAAAAGCCTGAAAGGGAGAGTTGATTATGAGTCGTGAATTAACCGTTATGATGCTTACTTGGGAATTTCCCCCCAGAATCATTGGCGGCATATCGCCTCATGTTTACAATTTATCTAAAAGCCTTGCAAAAAATGGTGTAAAAGTTTACGTGGTAACATGTGATTTTCCAGGTGCGCCTCAACATGAGGTTATTGATGGCGTGGAAGTTTTTCGAATAGACTCTTACAAGAATCCTTCTCCAGATTTTGCCACATGGGTTTATCTAATGAATGTGAACATGCAAAAGGAGGCGGCAGCTCTTGTTAACGGTTTAGATGGAAAAGTTGACATTTTCCATGCTCACGACTGGCTTGTTGCCACGGCAAGTATAGGTTTAAAGCATGTTTTTAGAAAGCCGCTCATAGCCACTATGCATTCAACTGAGATTGGGCGTAGAAACGGCATCCACTTTGACTATGAAAGGATGATTCACGAAACAGAGGCGTGGCTTACCTATGAGGCTTGGAAGGTTATATGCTGCAGCGGCTATATGGTTTCCCATGTTCAATGGGCTTTCGGTTTACCGGCAGATAAGCTGGTTATGGTTCCAAACGGTGTTGATGTGGAACCTTACGGGAAAGTTGAGAATGAAGACTTATCTAGTTTCAGAAGCAAGTTTGCCATGCCAGATGAAAAAATTGTGCTTTTTGTTGGAAGACTTGTTTACGAGAAGGGTGTTCACGTTTTGGTGAATGCCATACCTAAAGTATTGGAAAAGGTAAACGCAAAATTTGTGGTTGTTGGCAACGGCTATATGAAAGAGCAGCTTTCTAACATAATAAACTATATGGGCTTAGCTCAAAAAGTAATTTTTACAGGATTTGTGGATGACGAAACTTTAAGAAAACTGCAAAAATGTGCGGATGTTTCTGTTGTACCTTCTCTTTTTGAGCCTTTCGGGATAGTTGCTTTGGAAGCCATGGCAGCAAAAAGCCCCGTTGTGGTTTCAGACACTGGAGGCTTATCAGAAATAGTTGAGCACGACGTTACAGGCGTTAAAGTTTTTCCAGAGAATCCAGAGTCATTGGCTTGGGGAATTACGCGGGTTTTAACCGACGAAGATCATGCGAAATGGTTAAGAGAAAACGCGTACAAAAGGGTTTGCGAAAAATACAATTGGAACCTAATCGCTCAGCAAACAAAAGATGTTTATGAAACTGTTTTGAAAGAGTATTCTAAGAGTTTTTGGGCTTAAAGCATGTTATGGATACTTAATTTTTATAGCGTCGTTAGGACAAGCATCCACACATTTAAGACAGTAAATGCACTCTGGGTCGCTGATTTTTTCCCAAGGCAAATCGAGAATCTGAACTCGCATAGGACAAGCTTCAACGCAAAGGCGGCATTCGCCTTTTGCGCATTTAACAAGGTCTCGGCGTAAACCCAAAAAGCTGAATCTGTTAAGAAGTGCCATGATTGCGCCGATGGGACAGAAATATTTACACCAGCCACGTGGAACATAAGCTGCGAAAATCAAAACAACAACTAAAATGAAGAGTTGAACCCAAAAGAGCGGAGACAAGCTTGCAAAATAAGACCCAACATCTGCACTGCTTGAAAGGGAAACGCTAACGTTTTGAATCATTTTTGGCAAAACTGCAAACAAGGTTTCCGCTGGGCTTACAGCAGTAAAGGGGAACTTTGCAAAAATGCCTAAAGCATTTTCGTATCCCCGGTGGATTCCAGCAAATTTAGAGGCAGAAAATGTTGCACTAATGAATAATGCTAGACCCAAAACGCCATATTTTACGTAAACAAAGCTTCTGTGAGATTGAGGCGAAATCTCCATTTTCTTTCGCTTAATAAATCCCACCAAATCTTGGACAAAACCGAAGGGACAAACCCAACCGCATAAAGACTTGCCAATCAACACGCCAACTATCAGAAACGAAGCCAAGGCAAGCCATGGAAAAAGAACATTGTAAAGCGTTAACTGTAAAGCAGTAAAAGCGTCGCCTATTATGTTCGGCTCCAAACCCCATGTCCAAAGAACTGGAAGTAAAATTGGCAGCGAGCTTAAGTTAAAAATAGCTGCACTGAAGAGTATAAAGGAGAGGAATTGTATGATTCTCCTTAGCGTGTTAAATTTAAGCAGTTTTTGCTTGATGGTCGTCTTCAATTTCTCGCCTCTTCCATGTTGTAAGTGAAAGTCTTAGTTATTTATTTTCCGACCACTTTAACGTTTTCCACAAGAACCCAAGGAGCCACAAGCTGCCCGATCTTTCTTTCATTGTTAGCTAAAGCAGAAATGTTCTTCAATACTTGGAAAATGTTGCCAGCCAGCATTGCTCCCTTTGTTGCATAAGCAATTTTTCCATTCTCTATTTTCCAAGCGGGAGTTGCGACAACAGAGAATTCTCCGCTAGCTGGATTGCTGCTATGGGCGCCTTGTAAGAAATACACAATGAGCCCTTCTTTCACTTGATTGATGAGTTCTTCTGGAGATTTCTTTCCAGGCAATAAGTGAAAGTTTGTTGCTTCTATTTTTGGAGTGGACAGGTATCCGGCTCTTGCCGCGTTTCCAGTGCTTACTTTTCCCTCTTTTTTGGCTGTGTAATTGTCGTAAAGAAAGTTTCGCAAAACACCATTTTCAATTATAGGGGTTTTTTGATGAGGGACTCCTTCGCCATCAAATTTCCACGTGTGAATACCGCCCTCAAGTAGTCCATTGTCATAAATTGTTACTTTTTCTGAAGCCACTTTTTCGTCTATTTTGCCTTTGAATGCGGACTGGTTTCTTTGCACAAAATCTGCCTTAACCGCATTAATCATGGTGTAGTATAGAAGCTGTTGCAAGGCAAACTGTGTGAAGATTACATCAAGATTTTTCGTTTCAACTCTTTTAGCTTTTAAAGCTGAAACTGCCAGTCGTGTTGCTTCTTTGCCAACCCATTCCGGATTAATGTTATAGTTTCTTTCTATGTTAAATTCAAAACATACTGGTGTTACTTCACCGCTTTCTTGTGCAATGGTTTCTAGAGTGCATTGAATGACGGTTCCTTGGTCAAAAACTACAATTCCGTTAGAGTTGGCAACACCCATAACTAGTTGGGAGGCTCCTGCTCCACCCTCTATAGGCAAGGCTCTCTTATCCGTTTTTTCTGCTGCTTCCAACATTACTGAAGCAACATTTACCAAGTCTTCGGGGCCTAGATTTGCTACTTTTGAATCATAAACTCCCGTTGTTTCTTCGTAAGGTTTCTTTTCTGGAAGCCCATGCCAATCTTTGTCTGGTTTGCTTGCTTTTGCAGAACCTATTGCTCTAGTAATAGCCTCTTCAATGGCTGACTTATTATCCAAAATGTTGGTGTAAGAGAAACCAACAGCTTTGTTAACTATGGTTCTAACACCCAATCCCACATCGATTATTCGCGAACTTTTTGCGATTTGTCCGCGCTCAATAACAACGTTGGTTGTGAGACCTTGATACGCGAAGGCTTCAGCCTCATCTGCACCCTTCTTTAAGGCAGTGTTAACCGTTTCCTCAACCAAGCTTAGTATTTCGTCTTGTTTAAGCACTGCCACCCACCAAAACCTCCTTTACCCTTACATGGGGGCCACCATCACATACAAAGGCGGTCTGCCCTTTACCGCATCTTCCAGGCCAGAGTTCAAAGTCTTTTCCAACAGCATCCACCTTAAGCAAGGTTTCAAGAGTGTTTCCGCTTATTGAAGCGTTTCTTCCTGGTTCGCCTAGTTCGCCTTTGACGA
>PIXZ01000058.1 GCA_003601605.1 Candidatus Bathyarchaeota archaeon | reverse complement strand
TTGGTAGAATTTTGAGAAGATGCCGCTTTGCTCCACTGGAAATTCTTAGGCTGGAAAATTGGATTGCGGAAAGCTGTTCAAGGGGAACCGCGCCTAAAGACATGTCCAAGTGAACGACGTCAGCCTTAACCTTACCTAATAGTTCTCTACATAGTTCAGCTTCGTGCACCACAGCCTCATGTCCATTTGCTGCGTCGATAAAGATCGGTTCAGCCAAACATGCGTTTGGCTCTCTGTAAGGCGGAGAAACTAGCACAGCGGCAGCTGCAACAATCGAAATAGGCTCAAACATGTCGTTAAGTATGGCAGCTGAAGAGTCTGCTGCAATAACCCTCAATTTTTCCACCTTTACACACTAGTTTATGCTGTTTTGAATTATAGCTTTGCCGCTAGCTACTTGGTTTCAAAAACAGCCCCAAAACAAACATTTCAGAACTTTTTGCACGGCTTGCCTTCGGTTTAACTATTTTAACAACTCGAAAATGTTCCTTAACTTTTTTAACAAAATCGTCAAACATGTCCCCTTGAAAAACTTTGACGAAAAAATTCCCAGAAGGCTTCAACACTTTCAGAGCTATTTTCATGGATTGTTCCGCTAAATCTATTTGACGAGCGTGGTCAACTTCCCAGATTCCAGAAATGTTCGGGGAAACATCCGAAATCACCACGTCAGCCTTCTCTGGAAGTATACTTAAGATTTGTTGAAGGGTTTCTTCTTCGTTTATATCGCCTATAACCGTTTGAATATTATCCTGCAAAAATGGTTTTATAGGCTTTAGGTCAACCCCCAAAACAAACCCATTTTTTCCAATAATTCTGCTTGCAGCCTGAATCCATCCGCCCGGAGCTGCGCCTAAATCAACTACAACATCGCCTTTACTGATAAACTTGTATTTTTTTACTGCCTGTAAAAGTTTGTAGGCAGCTCTTGAACGGTATTTTTCCTCCTTAGCCTTTTTGTAGTAATAATCTCTTTTTCTTTCCTGAATCCAAGCTTTAGGCAAAACTAGCTGTCACCCAGCGTGCCAGAATAGTTTTCGGCTATTGTGAGAAGCCATTGAGTAAGTTTTTCACATGTCTGTGGTGAAATTACGTTAGAAGGGTCGCATCTTGAGTTGTCTGGACACATTAGGCATGGGCAGTCTGCAATGGAATCCATTGAGGCGGGCATTCTTTTTGGATATAGTCTGTAAGTCCATCTGCCGTTTTGAAGCTCTTTCTCTCGGCGTATGAGTCCCTTGTTTTCAAGTTTTATTGCTATCCTAGAGCCTTCTCTACTGCTTGCTCCTAACTTATGCCACAGTTCGGATTGGAGTATACCTTCATGTCCAGAATTTACTATTAGTTGGAAAGCTTTTTGTTCTAAATCGTTGTGTTTAGGCATTTTAAGAGTCCCTAGTTCTTCCATGTTAATATATATGCGATTTTACATAAAAACATGTAGGCTTATTTCATGAAAAGAAACGCCGAAAACACGGGGCAACGGGAGAGAATATGGTAAAGAAATCCTACTGTTTAGGAATAGAATCCACAGCAGACGACTTCAGCGTCGGAATATCCACTTTCGACGGCAAAATACTAGCAAACGTGATAAGCGCCTATATCCCAGAAAAAGGTGGAATACATCCACGTGAAGCCGCTAGACACCATGCCGAAGTTGCAGACAAAGTCCTAGAAGAAGCAATAAAAAAGGCAAAGATAAAACTGAAGGAAATATCAGCAATAGCCTTTTCCCAAGGTCCAGGACTGGGGCCATGTCTTCGAACTGGAGCCACTGTAGCTCGTGCTTTGGCAGCCTATCTGGGTGTGCCCCTGGTTGGCGTTAACCATTGCGTGGCGCATATTGAAATTGGAAAGTTGAAAACTGGTGCCATTGACCCTTTAACGCTTTACGTTTCAGGTGGAAACACCATTGTTTCGGCTTTCGATTCTGGACGGTACCGGGTTTTCGGCGAAACCTTGGATATAGCCGTTGGAAATTGTTTGGACGTGTTTGCTAGAGAGGCAGGATTAAGCCAGAAAAGAGGTTTACCTTTTGGAGCTATAGTTGAAAAACTTGCAGCAAAAGGTAAAAAGCTGATACCACTGCCCTACACGGTGAAAGGCATGGATATCTCCTTAAGCGGACTGCTAACAGCAGCAGTAAACTTGCTGAAACAAGGCACCTACAAACTCGAAGACTTATGTTACAGCCTACAAGAAACAGCATTCTCCATGATAACAGAGGTTACTGAAAGAGCATTGGCTCATACAGAGAAAAAAGAAGTTTTGTTAACTGGAGGAGTTGCCGCAAACAAAAGGCTACAGTCAATGATCAAGTACATCGCTAAAGAGCATGGCGCAAAATTTTGTGTTGTTCCCAGCGAATTCGCCGTTGACAACGGGGCTATGATCGCTTGGACTGGCGTCTTGGCCTATCAACATGGAATTGTGACACCAATTGAAGAAAGCTTTGTTAAGCTTAGATGGCGACTTGAGGAGGCTGCAGTTCCGTGGGTAAAGTAAAAACTCTAACCTTGATCAAAAAGGGTGCTGAAGCAGATCTTTACCTTGCAGAATGGCATAACAAAAAAGTGATGATAAAAAAGCGTTTAGCTAAAAAATATCGCCCATCTAAACTTGATAGGCAAATTAGGGTTTATAGAACGGTTCACGAACCTCAACTGATGCATGAAGCAAAAAAAGCTGGTGTACCTACCCCTACAATTTACATGGTAGACCTGAAAAAAGCCATGATAATAATGGAGTTTATTGATGGTAAACAAATAAAACAACTTTTAAGCGAAGTTTCTGCAAACAAAAGAGAAAAATTATGTGCCAAAATAGGCCAGTTAGTCGGCAAACTTCACAGTCACGGGATTGTTCACGGCGACTTAACCACATCTAACATGATTCTAAATTCTGAAAAGAAAATTTTCTTTGTGGATTTTGGACTCGGCGAAAAAACAAAAGAGCTTGAAGCGAGAGGGGTGGATTTGCATTTGATGAAAAGAGCCTTACAAAGCACGCATTTCAGCTTTGCTGACAAATGTTTTAAAGCTGTGATTAAAGGATACTCGGGAATAGTGGGCGACGATGTAGCGAAAAATGTTTTAGACAAGGTAAAAGAGATAGAGAGGAGAGGCAGATATGTCGCTGAAAGGAAAGGCGAATCAAAATGATTAAAACCGTGTGGTGCGTTACTTTTTATGTTTCAGACCTGAAAAGAGCAGCAAAATTTTACGAAGAAACACTGGGTTTAGAAAAGAAGTACGAATTTTCCAGTTATGTAGGCTTTGAGTGCGGCGGAGTTGAAATTGGGCTGATTCCAAAAATCGGGGAAAACCAAAAAGTAGGTCCTTCATCTCCTTCAGTGGAATTTTTGGTGGATGACGTAGAAAAAACGTATAATGAACTAAAAAGAAGAGGAGTCAAATTCGTTAAGGAATTGCATGAAGAGCCTTGGGGTGGAAGACAAGCAGCCTTCACAGACCCAGATGGTAATGTTCTGGAAATAGTTCAAATAAACTGGAAAAAATACTTTAACGTTTCAGCTGAAGGCGCCAAAAAAGTGGTTTAAAATGAGCTTTTCCCTTAAAGGTAAAGTGATTTTTTTCGCCACAAGCAACATTAACAAGTTCAACGAAGCCCGCAAAGTCTTCAACAAATATAAAATAGCAGCTGCCATGCTCAGAGTAAAAAAGTTAGAAATTCAAAGCAACAACCTAGAAGAGATAGCAAAAACAAGCGTTATAGAAGCTTTCAAAAAATGTAACCTGCCAATTATAGTGGAAGACGCAGGATTGTTTGTGGAAACTCTAAACGATTTTCCAGGACCCTATGCTGCGTATGTTTACAAAACTATCGGTAACAAGGGCTTACTTAAACTCATGGAACAGGTGGAGAATAGAAAGGCGAAATTTCGGTCTGTAATAGCTTATTACGACGCGGATTTAGAGGTTCCATTATGTTTCAAAGGTGAAGTTGTTGGAGAAATAATAAAGGAACAACGGAAAACAAAGAACAAGTATGGTTTTGGTTTTGACCCTATTTTTAAGCCCATCGACTGCGATAAAACATTTGCGGAGATGAGTATAACAGAAAAGAATAAGTATTCGCATCGTGCAAGGGCTTTGCGAAAATTCGCCGAATGGTATAGACATCAGCAATAAAAAATATGTCTAGCCTTACCGTATTTATGTTATTTAGCCATGTCAAGTTCGTGTTCACGTTGGCTTTTATTTCTTTCCCGCCGCCTCTTCCTTAGGATCTTTTCTTCTATTTCGGTAAGATACACCCTACTTGTGATGTGCCCGCTCATTCCTGCGGTTACAACGTTTATTAACATTTCAAGAAATGATATCCGTTTAGCCTTCTCATCTTTATCTTTTTCATGCATATTCATAAACGACCACTAGAACATTCCTCAATATTGTTTAGAGAGAGAATATTTAAAAACTTTCAGTACGGCACTCACTACGTCGTCAACATAGATCCTTATTCCTATTTTCTATGTAATGTCAACCGTCACTATGAAATTAGCATGTATGATACAGTTCAGGCTCATCAGCCTACTGCCACTACTTTTCAGCAGCCTCTCTTTGAAAACGCTGCAAGCTGAGAGAAGTTAAACAATAGTTTTAAATATCTGTCTATCCTCGCTCATACAGAGTTTAAGGGATAAAGAATGCCTAAAAAGGAAAAAGGAAAATCTCATTCAACAAGACCAGTTAGCAAAAGACCGCCAAGCTGGTGCAAATACCAGCCAGAAGAGGTAGAAGCCCTAGTGATTAAACTAGCTAAAGAAGGAAACTCTCCAAGCCGCATAGGAACAATCCTAAGAGACCAATATGCAATTCCCCTAGTTAAACCAATCACGGGAAAAACCATAACCGAAATTCTAAAAGAAGCTGAACTAGCACCTACAATCCCAGAAGACCTTGGAAATCTATTAAAAAAGGCTGCACGTCTCGCTGTTCACCTTGAGAAAAACAGAAAGGATTTGCACAACAAGAGAGCTCTCCAGCTAATTGAAGCAAAAATTCACAAACTTTCAAAATACTATAAGCGTGAAGGTATTTTGCCGCCAAACTGGAAATACGAACCCAAAATATCGTCTCTAGCCTAACAAGCAACAAAAGACTTGCGCATACATGTTCTTAAATTTTTAAAAGCAACCTGCACTGTAGCTTTACAGTGATTGCTATGGCATTCAACGATGATAAGTTTCAAACTTTTCTAAATTCTGCAGCGCAAGCAGCCAAAACCATTTTAGAAATCGTGAAAAATGACGGTTTTATCCATGTTTTTTCACATCTAGATGCCGATGGTATTGCGGCTGCTGGGATAATTGGGAAAGCACTTTTTAGACTTGACGCACGCTTCAGAATTCGCATAACCCAATGGATTGACGAAAAAATTGTAGGCGAAATTATTTCCGACAAGCCAGACTTAGTTATTTTTACAGACTTTGGAAGCGGATATTTAGACGTACTAAATGAGAACGTCCCCAATTTCAACATTGTAATTTTAGACCACCATCAAGTTTCTGGGAAGGAAACAGCTAACATTATGCATGTTAACCCCCACCTCTTTGGGATAGATGGAGCAAAAGATATCAGCGGTTCAGGCGTTGCCTACTTCGTTGCTAAAGCCATAGACAACATAAATGTTGACTTGTCCCCTATCGCCGTAGTTGGAGCTCTCGGAGACCTCCAAGATAAATACGACCAACGAAAGCTTGGAGGACTAAACGAAAAAATAGTTGAAGATGCCCTTTCAGCTGACCTTTTAACCGTGGAAAAAGACCTCGTTTTTTTCGGTAGAGAAACCCGTCCAATTCACAGAGCTCTAGCCTTAACCACTAACCCTTTTATTCCAGGCATAAGCGGTGAAGAAGATAAAAGCTTAGCTTTCTTGGCAAGTTTAGACATAAAACCAAAACATGACGACAAGTGGCGGGCTTTAAGAGACCTTTCAGAAGAAGAGAGAAAAAGGCTATGTTCAGCCCTAGCAGATTATCTGCTATCTAAAGGCTTACGCTACGAAATATCAGATCTTATAGGACACATTTACACCTTAAACCGCGAAGAAGACTGGACTCCTCTCAGAGACGCCCGCGAATTTGCCGTTTTATTAAATGCCACAGGAAGAATGAACAGACCAGGTTTAGGCGTTTCCATCTGCATGGGTGATAGAACCGCAGCTCTTGAAGAAGCTGAAAAAGTTTTGAATGAGTATCGGCGAACTATCAACAAGTATCTTGGCTGGGTTATGGAAAAACCCGAAAGAATGAAAGAACTTGAAAACATCTACGTGGTTTGCGGCGAAGACTTTATAGACGACAAGATAATAGGCGCAGTATCTACCATACTTTCAACAAGCCTCCCAAACCCTGAAAAACCCTTAATCGCCTATGCCGAAGTCAAAGAAGAAGGCTTGGCAAAGATCTCTGCACGCACCATCGATACTGTCACATACAAAGGTGTAAATCTCGGAGAGATCATGCAAGTAGCAGCAGAAAAATGTCAAGGAAACGGTGGAGGACACAACGTAGCAGCTGGAGCCCAAGTTCCTCTAGACAAGATTGAAGATTTTCTTAAAATTGTTAACGATTTAGTTGGTAAACAGTTAAAAGGTGAAAACAGTGGAAGCTAAAATATCTTTGCGATATGAAGACAAAAGGCTTGCAGAAGCAATAGCCAATGCCGTTTCACCAGATAATTTCAAAGTGCCTAAAGGCTTACAGATTAAAACAACATTAAAGGACGAAGAAGTATTTACAAGAATAAAATGTAAAGGAAAACTCACAACATTTATTGCTACCATTGACGACCTACTTTTTTCCGTTTCCACAGCAGAAAAAGTGCTTAAACTGCTCCTAAATTTTTGACCTAAATTTTTGAAGTTTCTCTCTTTTCCAAACAATTTTGTTCAAGCAAATGTAAAGTGAAATAAACGAAAAGTTATTTCATAGATTGCACACAAAACAACAAGAAGAAAAATGCGTATAGTTAGAAGGAAATATTTGCATCTGTTTTTTTAATTTTTTCATATTTCTTAAATTCAAATACTAAGATAAAACTATAATATTTCAACAGAAATTTGGATACTACTGCTATCAAAAATGACCATAGTTGTCAGAATAACAGTGACCTAAAACTCTTAAATAATTGCTTATTACTCAAAATGAATGGGCCGGTAGTTCAGTTTGGCATGAACCGGTAGTTCAGTTTGGCATGAACGCCTGACTTGCACTCAGGAGGTCGGGGGTTCAAATCCCCCCCGGTCCACTCGACTTTTTAATGAAAATGATTGGAGTTAACTGCTTTTTGTCGAAGAATTTCAGAAATTATTTTGGTGCGGTCGCCGGGATTTGAACCCGGGTCCTCAGCGTGGCAGGCTGACGTCCTAAACCAAGCTAGACTACGACCGCACGTT
>PIXZ01000057.1 GCA_003601605.1 Candidatus Bathyarchaeota archaeon | reverse complement strand
TATTTAAATTTACATCGCAATCTGTGTAAACTGGTGCTGACAGCCTATCGCAAAAAGCTGCCAAAACTCAAACACGAAAAATACTGTGAAAGAAAAAATAATACGATATGTGAAAAGTTTAACTGTTGGCTCTAAAGTTTCACGATTTGAGCGTGCGGGATTCCTTCTATGTTTAAAACTGCCTCTGGATGCACATAGCCCTTTTCTATGGCTTTTTGAACAACATTCTTTCCCACCATGTTCACTATTGTAGAGTTTGCTATCATGGATACAGCTTCTTCCACCGTCACTTTCGCACCCTTGTAAAACTCCTCTTTCACTCGGAAGGTTATTTTTCCTTCTTTGAGGGTTTTTCCGAGAATTTCGCAGTCGCAGATGGCTAAAAGCACGTTTTTCCCGATTTTTCTAATCTTTAAATAGGCTTCCAAACCTTTAACGCTCATTAAAGTTGTTGCACTGAAGATTTTGCCCCGCAGGCTTCGCATACGAGGAAGGATAGGCGTTTTTCTTTAACTATTTTTGTGTCTGGACGTTTGCAAACAGGGCATATGACGAAGCTTGCCATGTATCTTTGAAGAAGTCTTTCGAAGGTTTCATGGGAAAATTTTCCCTTAAAAACAGCCATGGAATCCCGCATTGTTGCTGCAGTAGCCATTTCTCGTGTTAAAAACTTTAGAATGTGCTGCGGTTTACGGTTTAAGGTGTCGGCTATTTCCTTAAAATTGTAGATTATTGTTCGCACGCCGATAACAGTGGAGTTCACTCTTGGCAGTTCGAGCCTTTCACGTTTTGAAGCTACTTCTGGAATTTGTGAACGCGCTCGCTTCAACAGTTCTTCGTAGTCATATTGCATGTGTTTATTCTCCAAGAGAACATAGGTGCAGCAAAGTATTTATTTTTTATAATCAAAAAGGGTGAATTTAATTATTGTAGAGATGATTTAATGGGTTATATCTATCTTTATACGGGCACTGGAGCGGGAAAAACCACAAACGCTCTGGGCTTAGCCTTACGCTCTGTTGGCCATAAAAGGAAAGTTGTCATAATCCAATTCTTAAAATGGTGGAAAAACACTGGAGAATACAAGATTAGAAAGATGTTGGCGCCTTACTACGAAATTTACCAGTTTGGACGCAAAGGCTGGCACGGACTAGGCAACTTAGGCGAAGAAGACAAGAAACTCGCTCGTAGAGCATTAAAGTTTGCGGAGAAAGTTGTCAAGGAAAAGAAGCCGCATTTGCTCGTTTTGGATGAAATTAATCTGGCGTTGCACTGTAAGCTTTTAGACGTGAAAGAAGTTTTAGAATTTCTGGACAAGATTCCGAAGAAAACGGATGTTGTTTTAACGGGTAGATTCGCCCCAAAAGAGCTTATTGAACGGGCGGAATTTGTGAACGAAGTGGTGAAGGTTAAAGCTCCGAAGAAAATGGTTACAACGAAAGGAATCCAGTACTAAATTTGGTGGTTGAGGAAAAGTGAGTGACAGTAAAGCCGTTTTCATTGGACAATACAATAATGTGAAGATATGTGGGGGGCGCTTTTTGATTGGAGCACCTGCAGCTGCCATGATATTAGAAGAGGCAATTGCGTGTGGCGCAACTAAAATATTTGAGGTTAGTTGAAGGCTGTTTTAGAAAATCTTTCAAAGAACTGAAAAAGCTTAAAGGGTCACAGCAATTTAGTGTTTAATTCTCTATGGTGAAAACTTTGGGTGAACGTAGCCATCCATACATACCAAATTCTCAACCAGAAATTAAACAAGAGATGATGCGGGAAATAGGCATAAAAACCATCAATGAGCTTTACGCTGACATCCCAGAAAAATACCTCTTAAATAAACCGCTCAACCTTCCCAAAGCTTTATCAGAATTTGAAATTAAACGACATATTGAAACTTTACTTTCCAAAAACGAAACATGCAGCCACATGCCAATTTTTTTGGGAGCTGGATGCTGGCCTCACTACGTTCCAGCAGTTGTAAAAGAAATCATGCAACGCAGCGAACTTCTAACATCCTACACGCCTTATCAACCTGAAATATCGCAGGGAATGCTTCAAGCTCTTTTCGAATATCAAAGCATGATTTGCGAATTAACAGCCATGGATGTGGCCAACTGTTCCATGTATGATTGGGCTTCCGCTTTGGGTGAAGCCGCCAGAATGGCAGCCCGCGTAACAAGGAAAAACGAGGTTCTTGTTCCACAAATTATCCACCCTGAAAGAACCAAAACCCTGCAGGTTTATGCTGAGCCAGCAGGCATAAAAGTAGTTCACGTTGCCTACCAAAAAGAAACGGGACTAATAAACATAGAGGATTTGAAAAAGAAAATCTCCCAGAAAACAGCAGCCGTCTACATTGAAAACCCTTCCTATTTAGGATTTGTAGAGACACAAGTAGAAGAAATAGGCGAAATTGCCCACGATAACAAAGCCCTTTTCATAGTAGGCGTAGACCCCACATCTCTTGGAGTTTTGAAGCCTCCAGGCGATTATGGAGCAGACATTGTGGTGGGGGAAGCTCAGCCTTTAGGAAATGCGATGAATTTTGGTGGTCCCCTTTTGGGAATTTTTGCTTGCCGTGACGAAATAGGTTTGATTAGGCAGATGCCTGGCAGAATAATTGGATTGACAACCACCGTGGAAGGCAATAGACATGGTTTTTGCATGGTTTTGCAAACCCGCGAACAGCACATTAGACGGGAGAAGGCAACGTCTAACATATGCTCGAACGAGGCTTTATGTGCGGTAGCTTCTGCAGTTTACATGGCTTTGCTTGGACCAGAAGGTTTTAGAGAGCTTGGAGAAACAATAATGTTGAAGGCTAATTATGCCATGAAGCTTCTTTCAAAAATAGAAGGCGTAAAAACACCAGTTTTCAATTCGCCGCATTTTAAGGAATTTACTGTTAACTTCGACGGAACAGGATTAAGCGTAAAAGAAGTTCACAAGAGGCTTTTGCAACGACACATCCACGGGGGCAAAGAAGTCTCAAAAGATTTTCCAGAGCTAGGTGAAACCGCCCTTTACTGCGTAACAGAAATTCACTCCAAAGAAGAAATTGAAAGACTTGCATCCGCCTTAAAAGAGGTTTTAGCCAAAAGGTGAAAAGGCATGTTTAAACAAGCAAATTGGAACGAACCAATAATTTTCAATCTTGGAAGAAGCGGACGCAAAGGACACCTTCTACCAAAAGCAGAAGAGGAAATTAGACGGGCTGTTGGAGAATTGGATGCGTTGATACCTAAGCACATGCGACGCGAACATAAGCCAAACCTTCCAGAACTCTCAGAAGTTGAAGTTTACCGCCATTTCCTGCGCTTGTCAGAAATGAACTATGGAGTGGATTCGGGCTTTTACCCCCTTGGAAGCTGCACCATGAAATACAACCCGAAAATAAACGAGCAACTTGCGAATTTGCCAACCATCAACATGGTTCATCCATACCAAGATGCAAGCACAGTGCAAGGCATTTTAGAAATTCTCTATAGGCTTGAGCGTATGCTTGCAGAAATTACCGGCACCCATGAAGTTTGTTTGCAGCCTTCTGCTGGAGCCCACGGAGAATTTCTTGGAACTCTACTAATGCGTGCCTACCACAAAAAGAACGGAGAAATCCAGCAAAGAAGAGAAATAATCGTTCCAGATTCGGCTCATGGCACAAACCCAGCAAGCGCCGCCATGGCGGGATTCAATGTTGTAGTTGTGCCTTCAGACAGTGAAGGATGCGTGGATTTAGAAGCCTTAAAGACCGTTGTTTCTGAAAGAACAGCAGGTTTAATGCTTACAAACCCGAACACGCTGGGAATCTTTGAAAAAAACATTGAGGAAATCGCAAAAATCATCCATGAAGCCGGTGGGCTACTATATTATGATGGTGCAAACCTAAACCCGCTTCTGGGCAAGGTTAGACCTGGCGACATGGGATTCGACATAGTTCACATGAACATCCACAAAACCTTTAGCACCCCCCACGGGGGAGGAGGACCTGGAGCAGGACCAGTAGGAGTTTCTAAAGATTTGGCGAGGTTTCTACCTGTTCCACGCATAGTCTTTGACGGAAACTCGTATCGTTTGGACTATGATAGACCTGAAAGCATTGGGAAGATTCGATGCTTTTACGGTAATGTTGCGGTTCTTTTGAAAGCTTATGCTTACATTTTAAGTTTGGGATTTGAAGGGTTGAAGGAAGTTGCGGAAGTTTCAGTTTTAAATGCTAACTATCTAATGAAAAAGTTGATGGAAATTAAAGGTTTGACGCTTCCCTTTAACAGTGGAAAACCGAGAAAACATGAATGCGTCTTCAGCGCTAAACCGTTAAAAAACGAGACCGGAGTTTCAGCCTTAAACATTGCCAAACGCCTACTTGACTATGGATTACACGCGCCAACAATATACTTTCCATTAATTGTTGAAGAAGCCCTAATGATAGAGCCTACGGAAACTTTCGAAAAAGAAGAAATTGACCGCTTCGTAGAGGCTATGCGAAAAATCTGTGAAGAAGCCTATGCTAATCCAGAAAAAACTTTGAAAGCACCTCATAATACGGCTATACTTAAACTGGACGAGGTTAAGGCTTCGCATCCGAGAACCATGAGTCTAAGCTGGCGCATGTACCTGAAAAAGAAGGTTTAAAGCAATAGTTTATATCCACGTCTGTTTTTATTCACGGAAGATGGTGTGTAAAGTTTGACGGAACTGGAAGAAAAAGTGTTAGAAGCCGTTGGCAAAGTTGTTGACCCAGAAACAGGCTTGACCTTTGCTGAAATGCACATGATCAAAAGCGTCAAAGAAGAAGACCCAGGCGTTGTTAAAGTGGAGTTTGTTCCTTCAAGCCCCTTCTGTCCTATAGCTTTTAAACTGGCTATGGATGTTAAAAACGCTGCTGCAAAGGTTGTTGGTCTCAAGAAGGCTTTGGTTTATTGTCGCGGTCACATGATGGAACAGCAGATTAACGAAATGGTGAATAAGGAACAACAAAAATAGTCTTGTGCACCATTCCATTTTCTTTTTATATGAGGAAGTTTGAAGGCTTTGCGTGTTAAGGGAGAGCATGAAATTTACTGCTGTGGAGCCCGTGTTAGAATTTCTGAGAAGGACATTGAAGTTTTAACCGAGCCTATTGTTAAGTATTGTCCTTTGCATGAGGCTTTGTATGGAACTAAACAGATCGATGTGGATGCGGTTCGTAAAAGTGTTGAAATGAAAATCGCTGGTTTCGGCTTTTGCTGCGCAAACCGTGTTTTTGACGCTGAACCAGTTGTGGCTTATGGGGCTTCTGAAATGATGCGTGTCTGGCTTGAGAAAGAACTTATAGACTGTGCAGTGATGGTGTGCGAAGGCGCTGGAACAGTAATAACAAATGATGGTACACTTGTACAAGGAATTGGTGCGCGTTTAACCGGTATAATCAAAACTTCGCCTGTTAAAGAAATTATTGAGCGAATTGAAGCGTATGGCGGAGTTGTTTTGGATGAGGCTAATGCACGTATTGACCAAGTTGAAGGGGTTAAACGCGCTTTCGATTTGGGGTTTAAACGTGTTGCTGTTAGTGTTGCTGGTTTCCAAGCTGAAGCCATAAGTGAAATCAGAAAAGTTGAAAAAATTGCAGATGCTGATGTTTTGATTTTTTCTGTTTGCAACACTTGTGTGGGCAAGGAGGATGTGAGACATATAGTTAAGGCGGATGTTGCTTGTGCAAGTGCTTCGAAAATCCTTCGAAAAGAAATAGGCAGTAAAGCGCTAATGCAGCTAGGTGTAACCATTCCAGTTTACGCTTTAACGGAAAAAGGGAAAAGGCTTGTTTTGGCTTATTTAGCTGAATTTAAGGATAAACTTGTAGTTTTTAGAACGGAAAGGCTGCCTTATCATGTGGAAAATAAAGGACCCAAACTTAGGTAGTTAAGCGGTTAAACCAAAAGCCTTAAGTGTTCATGTATGCTAAATCTTGCTGTAAAATATGTAGGTGTTGAATTAGTTTGGCTGTTGAAGGTTTTTCTGGAAGTAGACAACCCGTAGATGTGAAAATAGGTGAATTAACCCCCTCTTCTAGGGCGGTAAACGTCAAAGCGAAAGTTGTTTCAAAAAGTGAGATTAGGAATATTGCTGCTGGAAGGGACGGTGCACCCCACCGCGTTTGCGACGCCTTAATCGGCGACGAAACCGGATGCGTCTATCTAACCCTATGGGACGACAACATCGAAAAAGTAAACGAAGGAGACACAGTAAACATTGGAAACGGCTATGTAACCCTTTTCAGAGGTAACATGCGCTTGAATGTTGGAAGATATGGCACATTGGAAGTTGCGGAGGAAGCCTTTGAAGGAGAAGTGAACACTGAAAATAACTTGTCAAGCAAGGTTTACGAGCAAAGACGCCCATTTAGACGCAGCAGAAGAGGCGGATACCGACAAAGAAGATACTAGCAGACACAGCATTTGTAGGGTAAAATTTCCATAATTTTATATAGCTAACTTGCTTCATGCACAAGTTATGGAAAAACATCGCCTAAGCAAAACCCTGTTAGCCATTTTTATTCTTTCCATTTTGTTAGTCACACTTTTTCTATATACCACAAATCGTGAAGTGAAACCTCTAGCCTTCTGTTCTTACCAACCCCATTGGACACGAAGCTGTAACATGACAGAGATTATCGCTGATTTAGTGTTAATTAAAGGCATGGGATTTGACGGTGTCAAAATATTTTATGAATACATTGTGGATAGTGGCATAGTCGAGCCTCTTCTTAACTACACAAGAATAATTGGTTTGAAGGTGATATTCGCTACGCATGCCACATACTGGAACAGCATATATCCTAATATTGACTTTCCAAACGAGACCATAGTTAACGATTACAAAAGACAGTTAGGCGCCATATGTGGAAACATAACCGCAAATGGTTATGACCATGTTCTGTTTATCGCAATTTATTATCCGATTCCATTTGAGTATGAACATGTTGTTGAAAAACTAAATTCTCAAGAATACCTAAACGCCTTAAAAGACATCGTGAATTACGTGAAAAGTTTTGGCTTAAAAGTATCCTTGGACACTGAAGGAGACCCTAATGTTTACGCTGTTCCGCTTCTTCCAGAAGTGGAT
>PIXZ01000056.1 GCA_003601605.1 Candidatus Bathyarchaeota archaeon | reverse complement strand
TAGAGTGAGGGTATTTACATCTAACGCAAATGGATATGCTTCAAAAGGAGCTTATAAAGGAGAACCTCCTGTTTTTCATCCCAAATACACGAGCATTGATGTAGTCACCGAAAAGGCATGGACTTTGCCTCTTGCTCCTAAAGAGTTAGTTGAAGATGCAGAATTCGGTTTGATTGAAAATGAGGTTTCGCTTGCTGGCATGCGATTAGAAAACACTCTGAATCAAGATGCAATTTCTACACTAATAGACAATGCTGAGTACTCTACAACGTGTGACGGAACAGATCCTTTGCTGAGTGTAGGAGATGCTTTTGCAAAAGTTGCTGACTCCCAATTTTCACCTACTCATATTATTGCGAGTCCCAAGTTCTTAGTTTATCTCCTTGAGCAGTTACAAACTCCTTTGATGCAATATAAAAGAGTAGGTGGATTATTTGATATAACCTATCTCTCGGTCACTTCAAACGGTAATGAAAACTGGGCGTGGGAAGATGTTGGAGATGTTGGAGCGGTAGTCTTAGATGCTGAAATGGCTATAGCCCCTCCGAGCATTAGAAAGGCAACGCTTGTTAGGGTGGGTAACGGCACATTGCTTACGTGTTCGATTATGTAACGGAATGAAAAAGAGCCTATACTAGCATAAAGTAGGGTTATCGCCGCCAACAGGCAGACGTCGCCCACGCGTGTCATTAAGAAAACTTTGATGCCAGCGTTGACTGCTTCTGGACGTTTATACCAGAAAGAAACGAGAGAGTAAGAGCACAAACCCACTATTTCCCAGAAAATAAACATTTGAAAGAAGTTGTCAGATATAACCAAACCAGTCATTGAGCCTATGAAAAGCAGCATGAAAAAGTAGTAGCGAGTTAATCCCTCTTCTCCAGACATATAGCCTAAAGAATATAAAATAACCACAAAGCCAAAGAAAGAAATCAAACTTGCAAACAAAACGCTAAGGGGGTCGATGAAAACTCCAGCGCTTATGCCCAATGATGGAATCCACTGAAGCGTGTATTCGTTGCTTTCTAATGTGTTAAAGTAGACATCGGGCACCATGGAAAATGCAAATATGGTAGCAGCTAAACAAACAAGAACAGCAAAATACTCTCTAGCTCTTCTACCTAAACGTGCCACAAGCGGAACAAGCAAGCTTGAAAGTGTAGGGACTAACCAGACAAGCCACGGCGCGTATGGAATCATTCATCTTCACCTTCTTCGCCGCTTTTTTCCAGCTTTGCAAGCTTTCGGATGTCACAAGTGCCATACCTTTTTGAGGCGATGATTAGTAAAGCGAATATTACAGCTGTTAAACAAGTGTCGGTGGTAAAAGCCAAAATTAAAAACACTTCTCCCAAGTTTTTGTTAAGCGATGAAGCCAACAGCACAAAATTCATGGATGCAGCTATTGCGATTAATTCTATTGATATTAATATTTTCAGTAGACTGTGCTTTGTTAAAAGACCGTAAAAACCAATTGCCAACAGCGTAATTGAAAGAATCACATAATCCATTAGCTTTCCCCCCGCTTCCTCTCATAAAGCACAATAGCAATGCCTAAGGCAACAGTAAGCATGACTAAGCCCTGCAAAACAATGTCCAAAGCCCTTAAATTCCAAAGTGCTTGAACGAATGAGCTGTCTATGGAAATGTTGGTTTGAATAGTTGGTAGAGAAAGAAAGATTGCTGGAAAAGACATGAACGTTCCCAAAGCCACAATCAAAAGTGTGTTTCGCGTTGATTTTTCTTTTTTCAGCTTTTCACTTAGCATTTCACTAGATAAGAAGAAAACTGCTAAGGTTCCTAATCCTATGGCAAACTGGAAAACAGCAACATAAACCGTGCCATTCACAGCGTAGAGAAGACTTATCAAAATAACCGTGCATGCCAAAGAAACAACAGAATATATGGCTTCCTCCAAATAAATCGCCAAACAAGCTGAAATAACCAGTCCCGCAGCAACCACTTCTAAAATCATTTTAATTCCCCCTTCCGCTTTTAGGCTCTACCACCAACTCCGACTTATCAGTTGAAGCAAGCTCAAAAATCTTAGAACTTTTTATAGCGTTTCTGGGGCAGCTTTCAGCACATTGATAACAGAAAATACAGCGGTCAAGATGAAAAAGCGGTCTCTTCTTTCCTTCCACATCAACCATTTCAATAGCCTTCGCTGGACAATCCCTAGCACACAAACCACAACTTATACACAAACTAACATCAAACACTTGCCTTCCACGAAATCCTTCTGGAATTTCAGGCCTAACTTCCGGATATTTCCTAGTGGCAGGTTCCCTAAAAATGTGCGAAAGCACTTCCTTCAACATAGGTGTTAACCTAAACTTCTTAACCAATTCTACATCATCCCCTGCCCCATTAACTGACTGAATACCACAACAGCAATTGTCAGCATAAGAGATACGATTGAGAGAGGTAGAAGCACTTTCCAATTGCCAACAACAACTTGGTCGATACGTAACCTTGCAAATACGCATGTTAAATACTCTGTGATCAAAACGACAAAAAGAACTTTCACTATAAACCATAATGCATAAGAAGGTTCTGGTAAGCCGAAGAGAACTGGCCCGTAAGGTCCCCCAAGATAAAGTTCAACTGCAATTGCGGCGCCGAGAACTATTTGGGTATCCTTTGCAAGCTTTAGAAAAGCAAGTCTTCTTCCGCTATATTCGGTTTCGTAGCCTCCAACAATTTCTGTTTCAGCATGAGGAATGTCAAAAGGGTCTTTCTCAAGCTCTGCCTGCAAAGTGGCAATAAACAGTATGAAAGCCCATGGAATCAAAATGGCGAAAGGAATGTTCTGTGCAGAGGCTATTGTTGAAAAGCTGAGTGAATTAGCGAGGAAAGCTGGAGCCAATGCAAGAATGAAAAGGGGAATGTCATAACCAAGAAACTGTGTTAACACTCTGGTTGCACCTATTACGCTGTAAGGATTTGTTGAAGCCCATCCAGAAAGGAACAAGAAAAAGTTTGCAATCAACACTAGAGAAAGAACGAAAACCAAGTCACCTTCGAAGCTTGAATTAGTAAGCACGTTGGCTCCGTCGATGGGCATAAAGAAAATTGCGAAAGTAAAAATGGAGAACGCAATTATGGGCGCAAATTTGAAAAAGATTTTTTTAGAATCTCTGGGGACAATGTCTTCTTTGGCCAATAATTTTGTGAAATCAGCAAAAGGCTGCAGTATGCCCGCCTTTCCAGTGTATGTAGGGCCCATTCTATTCTGCATTCGTGCTTCTATTTTTCTTTCAACCCAGTCACAGATCAGCGTAAGCAAGGAAATAAATGTGAAACCGGGAAAGACAAGCACACGAAAGACAAGCTCCAAGCTCAAGATTTTCTCTTCCTCCCTACCTGTCTGTGCATGAAAAGCAAGGGTCTAAGCTTACAAGGCTTGCGGGTATATCAGCTATGTTGCTTCCTTCTGCTATGTTAACAAACGATCTGATATTTGAAAATGTTGGGGTTCTCACTTTAACACGTTCTGGATACGCGGTATTATTGCTCTTTATATAATAAAAAAGCTCACCTCGCGGAGCCTCAACACGGTCTATGGCCTCGCCTGCTGGAACAACTCTTGGAGCTCTAACTCTATAAGGTCCGCTTGGAAGATTCTCTAAAGCATATTCAATTATGTCTAGGCCCTCACTTATTTCATCTAACCGTACCATAAGCCTAGCCCAAGAATCTCCATCATCATAGGTCACCATGTTGAAAGGAATCTCTCCGTAAGCAGCATAAGGCTCGTCCTTTCTAACATCCATTTTGACACCAGAGCCCCGCGCCACAGGTCCAACAACACACAATTTTAATGCGTCTTTTCTGCTTAGTATTCCAACATTTTTAGTTCGCATTTTAATCGTAGGGTCATTTTCAAAAAGATTTTTGTAGAATGGCAGCTTATTCTTTAAAATTGCCAGTTTTTCTTTAATTTTAGGAATCATTTTCTCATCTATGTCCCGCCTTACTCCTCCTATTGTGATAAACGAGGCTAAAACCCTGTTACCTGTAAGCATTTCCACAACGTCCATTATGGGTTCGCGGTCTCTCCACATGTAGTGAAAAAAGGTTTCATATCCTATTTCTGTACCAGCATGGCCTAACAAAAGCATGTGACTGTGAATTCTATTCAGTTCGAGAATTATTGTGCGTAAATATTTGGCTCTTGCAGGTATGTTTAATCCCATAATTTCCTCAACAGTTTGACAGAAACAAGCAGCGTGACAGGCGTTGCAAATGCCACATATTCTTTCAACCAAGTATATATTTTGGAGGTATGTGCGTTGTTCTGTTGCCTTCTCTATTCCTCTATGAACATAGCCTATACGCGGCTCAACTCTCTTCACTATTTCTCCATCTACTTCCAAAGAGAACATTTCTGGCTCAATCAACGCCGGATGTTGAGGCCCAAAAACTATTTTTACGTTTTCTCCTTCGGCAACGTTTTTTTCGTTGTACAAACTTTTTCTGCTATCAAGAGTTCTTATGAGGTTAGCGGTTTCGACGTCTTTTCTAAGTGGAAAAATGTTTTGAGGCCAATCATCTGGGAGAATCAACCGTTTCGGGTTTGGATGCCCTTCAAAGGTTACGCCGAATAGGTCGGATACTTCCCTTTCATGAAAATCTGCACCTGGAATAATGTCGCATATTGTTGTAGTTTTGGCGTTTTCCTTTGGAACTTCAACTTTTATTGTGATTACATCGCCATGTACGCGTATATGATACATAATGCTAATAACGTCTCCCAAATCAACGCCTGTGATTGCAGATACACCAGCATTTCTATCTTCATTGAGCAGTTTTCTTATCGCATCTTTGTGGGCTCCAATTTTTACTTGAATAAGGAGCTTTTCATTCCGTGTAGTCTGAACTTGAATGATTCTGTCGCCAAGTTCTTCGCGAAGTTTTTGAAGAATTTCCTGCTCCTTTTCACTCATTCCTATTCTTCCCCTTCCTCGACTTTTTTAGCAGCTTCAAAACGCCGTCGATAATGGCTTCTGGTTTTGGCGGGCAACCTGGAATATAAACGTCTACTGGTATAACCTTGTCTGCTCCTCCAAGTACGTTATAGTTTCCTTCGAATACGCCTCCTGAACATGCACATGCGCCTATTGCTACCACAAACTTTGGTTCGGGCATCTGCTCGTAGATCCGCTTCAGTCTATCCGCGCATTGTCTTGTAACCGCTCCTGTAACCAGCAAAACATCGGCATGTCTCGGTGAAGGTTCAAGCAGTATTCCAAAACGTTCTATGTCATATCTAGGTGACAAAAGGGCTACTACTTCTATGTCGCATGCGTTACATGCTCCAGAATTGAAGTGAAGCACCCAAGGCGACTTTAACCTTGCCCATTTTAATAGATTAACGTGAGGCGTTATTGTTCGCCCCCTTCGATGAGAAGGAAACTGGATATTAAGGCTAGAAGCAAGTATAGAAGTAGGTAGAGAAAGTTTAATGTTGAAAAAGCAAGAGAAGCAAAGGCTATCAGTAATAGTGAGGAATCTAAAATTACAAAATATACTAGGTACTTGTGAAGCGACATAGTGATTCTGATTTTACGAAAATCTGCTTTTTCACCGCAAGCGTATGACGATTCTTTATCTTCGTTTTTGACAGGCTTAGGCGAAAGCAACCGTCCAACCATATAGATTAAGAAGGATATGGCTACTACTAAAATTAAAGCAGAAACCATTTCTGTCAAAGCAGCTAAAGTTTCCCAAACAACAAGCGTTTTATCATGCCACCTCTAAAGGATTATCCAACCCTTTTCGGTTCAAACCAAACGCAGAGATTTAAATTTTATCTTGGTATTTGTCTAAACCTATGGTGGTTTTTCATGAGACAACTCCCAAGAATATATTCCAATGATAAACGGGTTCAAGATTATTGCTGTTGCAACAAGAGCAGAATAGAGACTTAACGATATGAAGCCAGATCTCAGCAATATAAGCTGTACAATCAAACCGGTGCTAAACCGAACCCCAAGACCTATTCCTGCCAATAATGAGTATTTGGTTCCTAACAATTTCCGAAGTAGAAGGAAGGATGCCAAGCATTTTGCAGAGGTTACGGCAATAGCTATTATTATGATTAATAGTGGAGCAACAAAAATTAAATTTAAAGAAACAGTAGCTCCGACGCTCAGGAAAAACATTGGTGAAAGAAAGACATAGCCCAAAAATTCCACAGCCTTTTCATTCTCATATAATCTCTCTTTAGGCAACATCCCCCTCAACACCATCCCGCCAAATATAGCGCCGACAGCCGCAAGACTCTCATAAACATAGTTTCCCAAAGCAATGAAAGAAAAACATACAAGCATGGTAAGGACGGCAAACACAAAGGATGGGGCATGGTTCTTTTCAAGAGTAAGCTTAATTTTTCTTCCAATTTTTAACAAAATAAAAGTTAGTAATAGAAGAGAGACTAAACCCGAAAAGATTTGAGTGGGGTCTGGAAGTGTTTGGGCTTCTATTACTGGTATAAATCCTGGCAATACTGCAACAGCTACAAGCATTAAAACTTCTATTATGTCATCTAAAGTTCCTATTCCCAGCGTAAGCTGACCAAAATTTGTTTTAACAATTTTGAATTCTGCAAGAATCGGCAACAATATGGCTTCTCCAACCGTTGCAAAAGACAAAGCTGTAATTAAAGCAACAAGGTAAGAATAATGCACTTCAGCGGGAAAAATGAAATAAAGAATAAGACTGCCGAAAATACCTTCAGAAGCTACTATACCTATTGCACCCGCAAAAACGTATTTTTTCAGCTTCTCTATTTTCTCAAAATCTAAATTAAAGCCTATTAGAAAGAGAAGAAAGTACATTCCGAAACTTTCCAGTACATTAAAAACATCACTTTCGATGGTTGCTCTAAATACGCCTGTAGCGGAAAGCACAAGTCCAAAAAACAAGCACGCAAACATCCAAGGCATCCGCAAATATTTTTCCATAAAGTAGCCTAAACCCAGAGAAACACCATAGCTAATTACTATTAAAAGAAGAATGTCTTCCATAAATTATCCTTCTTCAAAATTACGGCGAAATTTTCCATTACACGGGCCTTTCCATAAAAATCTCGAATATCTGTCAATCAAAGATAATTTTTTAAGACCCGTTTCCTTATCGCCTTCCATTCAAGTTTTAAACGAGAGAGACGAGGATGCCTATAAACTTTACTTAAATTTTCATTAAACCAACTATATGGTAGCCCGGGAGAGATTCGAACTCTCGTCAGCGGGTCCAAAGCCCGCTATGCTTGTCCACTACACCACCGGGCTCTAACCTTATTGGAT
>PIXZ01000055.1 GCA_003601605.1 Candidatus Bathyarchaeota archaeon | reverse complement strand
CTTATAATGGGCCCTGGAGGCTGTCCAGTGTTTCCAGCAGGCACTACAACGTCAAAGGCTGCTATGTCTCCAGCCTTAGCCGTGGTTTTAACTTTTCCTTTCTCAAGTAGTAAAGCCAGTTTAAAAGGATTTAAATCTGTAAAAAGGTAAATGTTTGAGCCCGTTAAATGTTCTTCCAGTTTTTTTAGTTCTGGTTTTTCTTTACAGTTTTCGATGGCTCGTTTCATAATAGTGTTTTTAATGACTTTCATGTAAACCTTGTCTAAGAGTTTTTTCTTGAGTTCCTGTAATTGCGGTGCTCTAGCTTTTTGTAGGCTGGCAATTCCAATAACATCGTATCGCCTTAACAACTGTGTTATTTCTTCAACTTCGCTGATTTTTTTCTGTAACACTTGTTGAGACGGCATTGGTTTTTCCTCTTTTACGGTTTTATCCGAATAGGCTTTCCCATAGAAGTTTTAATGTAAGCACTATCGATGTTCTTAATTCCTCTTTTAAGTTTTCCTTCTATAACCCTTAAAACTGCCTGAATATTCTCTGTTATTTCCTCTTCCTTCATATCTTCTGTTCCAACACGACACTGCAAAATCGGCTGATTACGCATCCTAACCCTTACGGTTCTTCGATGTTTCTTTATTAAGCTGGATATGTCTGCTGCTGGAGGAACAGGTATAGGCAGTTTTCCCCTAGGACCTAAAGCTGGACCTAAAATTTTTCCCACCAAGGGCATTAAGGGGGCTTCAACCAAAAACACGTCATATTTATTGGCTATTTTACGAAGCTCTTGTTTTTTACCAGCTAATCCCTCAAGTTCGCCTTTATCCATAATCATGTCTGCCTTAGCCTTTCTAGCTTTCAAGGCTAGCTCTCCCGAGGCTACAACACATATTTTGTTCTGTTTATTGGGCATAGAATGTGGAAGCTCTATAATCTCTTGGATTCGCCCTTCTGGCGACTTCATGTCTATGTCTTTTAGAGTTAGAATAAGCTCTATTGATTGGGTAAAGTTCCTCTTACCAGAATTTCCTTTTGCTTCTTTAACCGCAGTTAAGATTGTTTTCTTGTCTAAGGGCATATTGAAGCCTCGTGCCATTGAGGGAATGGAATGCGATTATAAAAATATTCTCTTATCCCTCACTCTTACTAAATATTTCGTCATGCTTTCCTTCGTCGATTTCTCGCTGTAACTCTCTCGGGTCTTTTCCTTCCACGGTTACTCCTATGCTAACACAGCTTCCCAAAACCTCTTTTACAGCTGCCTTCAAGGTTTTTGCCAAAAGTTCTGGACGTTTAACTTTCGCTATGCGGATGATTTGTTCAAGGGTAAGGTTGCCAACTTTCTGCGTGTTCGGCGTTCCAGACCCCTTCTCAATTTTTAGTTCGCTGACAATTAAGGCAGCGGTTGTTGGTTGTTGGGGTTCCCACGCTGACTTCAAATTCTTTTGTTTCAGGATCCACAGTCACTTTCACGGGAACTTTCATTCCGGAATAGTCCTTTGTAAGCTCGTTTATCTTATTTACAATCGCCACCACGTTTACGCCTAAAGGTCCTAAAGCTGGACCTAACGGTGGACCCGCTGTGGCTTGCCCTCCACCTACAAGAAGTTCGACAACTTTTTTCTCAACCATCTTACATTTCACCACTTTCTTTTTCGGCTTTCTCCACTAACTTGACATAATCTGAATGTACAGTTATGGGCAGCGTAAAAGTTGCTTCCAACAGTTCAAGTGTAACTTCGGCTTTGCCTTTATCTATGCGGGTAATTTTTGCGCGCATACCCTTAAATGGTCCTCCAGTCACTTCGACAATGTCATTTTCGCTTAACTCTTCAATTATGGGTTTTCTCACCATGTACCTTTCAATCTCTGAAAAGTTCACGACTCCGGGGATTCTGGAGCGTACATGTCTTACCCCTGCTATGGCTTCTTCTACGAAATGTGGTCCTTCCGCCTCGATGAAAACGTATCCTTTCAGAGTTTCAGGGACGAGAATTGCTTTTACTGGTATGTTGTTCATCTTTATTTTTGCAGCAACAAGTTTAGCTACGTTTTTCTCTTGTCCAGTGGTTGTTTTAACCGCGAAAATTTTTGTGGGAAACTCTTCTTCCTTTTTCTCCATAGAAGTATCTTCCTTTTAAGAAGCTCCACCGGGTTGAAGAACTACGGCTAATAATTTAATGACGAAGCCTATTAGCCCGACTGCTCCTATGCCCAGAAAACATATTTTTATAGAGAGCCAGAGCTCACTTTTCCCAGGCTTTACAGCAAGTTTTAATGTTCTTGCACATTGGGATAGGAAAGACCTTAAGCCCATGGTTCATCGCAAACTCAACATTTCAATACTAATATAAAGGTTACTGTGGGGTTGGATTCTATTAACTTTTCTCTTAAACTTTCTCGTAGGATAAACCTATTTCTTCAAGCATCTCAATTAATTTTGGTTTATACTCGCCCTTTATTCCCTTCCAATCCAAAACTGCCAACTCAACCCTTTCCAAGGTTTTTTCCACACATTGCCTAAGAATTTCCAAATCTACGACAGAAACAGCGTATTTCGGGATAATATGCCCAAAGGCTTTCTCCTTTTCTAACGCTATTTTAGTGAACTTTTTGTTGTAATGGGGTCCCCCTATGCCAAGCACAGCCTTTGCAGAAAAATCGCCAAACCTTGAAACAGCTTCCATAGTTGCATGGGCAACAGCTTCTGCGGCTTTTGCGTCTTTCCACTGTTTTAGGGAACTGCCAAGCTCAGCGAACATTGCGGGCACATCTAAGCTTGGTCCATGATGGGTGCACTCATAAGAAACCTCGTAATCCAAATTCATCTCATTTCTAAAACGCATCATAGCCATGAGGACATGTCTCATGGCATTTGCTGGTGATACTGAAACTTTTCTTGGAAAACCGCCTAACCGTGCTTCGCCTAGATTACCTGGGGTATGCACTGATAATGTGGGGGTGCCGCTTAGGCTGCTGTGGCGTGAAATAAAAATTATAAGCTCTGGATTTTCTATCATGTCAGTTATGTTTTGTGCGTAAACTGTTTCGTCTTTTAAAGTTACGAGTTTAACAACTTTTCCATTAACTTCATTTAAGTAAATGGGGTTTTCTTGAAAAGTTTCGGTCGTTTTTCTAAAACTATAATTTGCTAGGATTTGTTTTGCTATGTTTAGGCTGGCTACATCCTTTTCAGAAGCAGCTATCAGAATCATTTCTACTTCACTGTTCTAATGAAATGCTCCACAAACTTTATAATTGTTAAAGAAAGTTGAAACTTTTAAAATGAATGATGGTGATTGAAAAGTGCATTTAATCAACTTTAAGGAATTATCTGGTCAACAACTTATGGAAATCATCGATAAAGCAATTGAAGTTAAACATAATCCAGAAAAATATAGAACCGCCTTAGACGGTAAATCCTTAGCCATGATTTTCCAGAAAACTTCCACAAGAACCCGCGTATCCTTTGAAGTTGCCATGACCCAGCTTGGAGGACACGCCCTCTACATTGACTGGAGAACAACAAACTTTACCATAGCAGACGTGTACGATGAAATCCAATATTTATCGCGTAATGTTGACTGCATAATGGCGAGATTGCTTAGAAACGCCGATTTGCAGGTTATGGCAAAGGCTTCTCGCGTACCAGTGATAAACGGCTGCGACGAAAAATATCATCCAAGCCAGGCAATAGCCGATTTGATGACAATGAAAGAAAAAAGAAAAACGCTGAAAGGCTTAAAACTTGTTTATGTGGGAATTCACAACAACGTTTGCAACTCACTTATTGAAGGGTGCACAAAAACGGGTGTCCAAATAACCACTGTAACACCCATATTTAATGAACCCTCAAGAGATGAGGAACTTCTGGAAAACGCTAAGAAAACAGGACTTTGGAAAACCACCACAGACGTTAAAGAGGCAGTTAAAGATGCTGACTTTGTTTATACAGACACATGGGTTGATATGGAATTTTTCCAAGACCCGAAATTTGCTGCAGAAAAAGAAAAACGCATCAAGCTTATGATGCCTTTCCAAATCAACAAAGAATTACTGGAAGGAAGCAATGCCTACATAATGCATGACATGCCCATTCACAGAGGATACGAAATAAGCGCTGACATAATCGAAAGTCCAAACTCAATAATATACGAACAAAGCGAAAATAGGCTGTATTCGGCGAAAGCGATACTTCTAAAATTATTAGAAAAACACTAATAATAAGAGTTTAAACCCTAAAATTCTATTTTAGAATTACATTTACAAACTTTTCAGGGTTGAACTCTTCTAAATCTTCATAAGCTTGGCCTGTGCCAATGAATAAAATAGGTTTCTTCGTTACATAGGTAACACTGATAGCTGAGCCTCCTTTGACGTCAGCATCAACTTTTGTGAGTATTGTAGCGTCAATGCTTACGTTTTTATGGAACTCTTCCGCTTGCATCACTGCATCGTTCCCTGTAAGAGAGTCCACTGTTAAAATTGTCAAATCTGGGTTTACGATACGCTTAATTTTTGCCAGTTCATTCATTAGGTTTCGGTTTGTCTGAATTCTTCCAGCAGTATCTATTAAAACGACGTTTATCCCGTGAGCTTTCGCGTGGCTTATAGCGTCGTAGGCTACTGCTGCCGGGTCTGCACCATACTTGTGTTTAATCATTCTAATTCCTAGTCGTTTGGCATGTTCTTCTAATTGTTCGATAGACCCAGCCCTATAAGTGTCGCTGCAAGCGAGAACAACCGAATACCCTTTATTGTTAAGAAAGCGGGCAACCTTAGCTATCGTTGTTGTTTTTCCCGTACCGTTTATTCCAACAAAGACTATAACGAAGGGTTCGCCTTTCTTGCGTTTCTCTTCAACAGCCTTTAACAAGTCTATGTTGTTATTTGTTTGCATGACCTCTAAAAGCACTTCTCGCAAGTTTTCCTCTACAATTTTTTTCCGGTCTTCGAGTCTCTTTACTTGAACTCCGTCTAACCTCTTTTCTATCTCATCACATATTCGTTCTGCCACGGGGAAAGCAACATCATTTTCTACAAGGCTTAATTTGAACTCTGAAAGTATTGGGCGTAGGTTTTCGGCTTTAAGCTCTGTGGTGGTAACCTTGTTTACAAGACCTTTAAGTCCAGACTTAAGTTTTTCAAACATTTTTCGGTTTTTTCCCTTCTCTTAATTCAGTCATAAGTCTGTCAAATTTTTCTTTGTCTTCATTCATTTTTTCTGCCACTTGGGCAAGCTGCTGCTGAAGGTTCGCTTTAGATTTTTCAAGGTTTTCTAAGCGATTTTTGATAATGTCTTTGGCTTCCTGCAAGGTTTTTTCAACAGAGATTCCTGCACCCATTCCAACTATTACCTGGTTCGGGTTTGCCAACCTAGCTTTTATGTAGGAATTGCCGCCTATTGGAACCATAAGTTCCGAGTTTTCTTTTTCCTTTTCCAAGCCTTCCAATGTCATGTTCGCGTATGTTAAATCTGTGATTACGGCGTTTATCATGTTAATTCTGGATTGTATGGCTTCAGCTGTTTGTTCTAGAAAACGCATTTCAACACTTAATTTACGAAGGGTCTCTTCAGTTTTACTCGCCAATTTCTTCTTCTCCAGTAACCAGTTTTTTCAGCAGGGGATTTTCTATCTCTTGCGGCGGAATCTCTTCAACGTTGACTATTTTTATGTGGAACCGTTTAACTCTATGTTTACTTCCCAATTCAGCATAAACCTTTTCCACCGCATGCTCAGGTTTAACAGCTATTATTTCTTTCCTAAAAGAAGTTTTCAAATTTGGTTTTCGAATTTCTCCTGTCACTCTGAAAACTTTCATCTATTAATCCTCCTTTACAACATCCAATGCATTCCCTATTATAAACATCTCGGGTCCTGTTGTTAACGAACCGGCAACCGCTGCATACTGATTGCAAATTAAACCCGTACCCACATAGGGTATGCCGCAGTTAATTGTGCCAACATCCACTGGAACCTTCAAAACTTCTTGCAAAAGCTTCTGTTCCGAATCTTTCAACATTGGATGCGCTAAAACACCCTTACTTGTGGCAACAGCCAAAGACCCTACATAAGGCAAACCCGCAATTTCTCCAAGCACAACCTCCACACCCAAAGTTTCAGAAATTTTCTTAACATCCTTGGTTTTTAGGCGAGGATCAACTATAGCACCGTGATCATTTGCCAAAACCATGTTTCCATAGGCAGTCTTTTTCGTTTCCATAACGGTTATATTTCCATCAAAAACGGATTTTATAGCCTTAATTTCTTCTTCTTGAACAAAATGTGGAAGGAGAATTCCGTTGGAGTTGGCACATGCCAAAGCACCAACAAGAACAGATTCGCCAATGTTCGTGTGTATAAGCTTAACATTCAGCCATTTTGCTATCCTTTCAGCCTTTCTGTACGAAAAAAGTTTGGGAATTATAACCATTTTGTCTGTGGCAAGGGAGTAAACACCTATGCTGGCGCTTCCAAAAAGACTCGTCAGATAAATGGCCAAGGATTAGTCTCCTTCAGCCAAGTAAATAGTAACATTGCCTTCTTTATCTTTTGCAGCTCTAACACGGATTTTTCGCGGAGGCTTTTCTATGCCTCTACTCCAAATCCTTTCATTCACTTCATTACTAACAATTAGTTTTTTAGACTCTTCTTCCTCTTCTCTTTCTTCTTTACGAGCTTCCAACCTCATGTGCCTGGTAATAAAACTCTTAAGTATGCGCATAGCTCTGGGTGCCCTTTTGTTTGGCGGTGCAATCCAAGCTTTTCTCAAAGGAACCGTGTAAATTCGTTCTTCAACAATTTCTTCTTCCTTAATTCTTTCTTCTTTAGGTGCTGGTTTAGCTTCTTCTTCAGCTAATATTTCTTCTGTGGACTCCTCTTCCATTTCTAGAGGTTCTTCAACCTTTTCCTCTTCCGCCATTTTAGCTTCTTCCATAGTTTCAGCTGTCTCCGCTTGTTCTTCCTCAGCTTCAGTTTCTTCCTTTACTTCTTCGTTCATTAGGCTAATTCTCCCCTTCTAAGCCTTTATTTTTCTGGTTCTCCAATGTCTCCTTTTTGGATGAGTTCTAACTTTTCCCTCCGTTTTTGCTATAACCCATGTTGGAACAGCCCTTTTCTGTTTTCCAGCTTTTGCCAATCTCCGTTTTTTTGCTGTTGGTTTGTTTCTCGCCATTTTTACAGCCTTCTTATTTTTGGTTCTCTTTTTCTGGCTTGAAGTTGGATGAGTATTTGTTTGAGTTGGGAATCTTTTAGTGGTATTGGTATTTTTCCTTGTTGTGCCAGTTGGATTAGCTGGAGTTCTAGTTGTTCGGTGAATTCTGGTCTAACCATTTTTAGGTTTGTAAGCCTTTGTCTAGCTTCCGGCGTCAATATTTTTCTAAGCAAAGCTTGTTTCTGCAGTTCCAACTGCTGCTGTATTTGAGCTTGCTTCTGTTCTTCTGCCATTTTCTGCTGTAACTCCAAAAGTTTTCTTTTGCGAAGCTCTTCCAACTCCTTATCATAAGCCATTTTAAACGCCCTTTTGATATTTCTCTAGCTCGGGAATCTCCCTAATCAGTTCCTTCTTTACTTCTTCAGCTATCTCGTTTAGAAGCTTTCTACCTTCCCGTGTAACTCTTCTTCCCTGCGGCTTCAATGTTTCAATCAAACCAGCGGCTTCCAACTGTTGTAAGGCTTTCCTTATTATTGCTCCACCAGCCTTAACCTTATGTTCTGGATGCACGCCAAAGTCTTTTCTTCCTCCATACTTGGCTCTTAATTTTTCAACCCCTATGGGACCGTGAACGTAGATTTTCCTTAGCAGAGAAGCGCAGCGAATATACCACCAGTCAGGGTTTTGAGGTTGTCTTTGAACGTGGGCGCCTGTTTTCACGAAGCTTGCCCATGGAAGCGGGGTTATTTCATCCACATTTCCTTTTAGATAGTTGGCTAATTTTTCGATGAATTTGGACGCTGGAACATCGTGGGGGGTTATCAAGATTCGCTTTCCTCTATTTTCCTTCAGTAAATCGGGAAGCCAAATATAAAGGCTTTCACTTTTTGCGACGTTTGTAAAGCATAAAAGTGTTGCCCCTTACTTCAACTAGAGACGATCGTGTCTGCTCAGCGATTTGGGCGGCAACCTCTTTGGTTTTGCTGCTTTCAAGGGCAGACTTCAAAATCTTAATTTTTACCATCTCATTTTTATCCAACTGCTTATCAACTTCTTTTAATAGTTCCTGCGAAACACCGGTCTTACCTACCCATATAGTGGGCTTTTCCGCGCTTAACCGCTTCTTTACTCGCCGTTTAGTTTTTGCACTTATTTCACGCATCAACCGTTTTCTCCTTTCTTTTCTTTAAGGGTATACGCATATGCTTGCCACAATTTAAACAAGTAACCACCACATGAGGTTCTCTTCTCTGTTTTATTCTAACACGACAATTCACGCCGGGTAAAATAAAACTTTTACAATGTCTGCAAACCATGCGCCTATACTCCTTTGGCAAGCGAATCCTAGCAGCCATAGCCACCTTTCTCGCTATATCCACGTAACGCTGCGCCAAAGAGGGGTTTCTATCAAAAACTTCTTTTGCCAAATGAAAAAGGGTTTCAACACGTTGAATAGCGATACGTTTTGTGACAGCATCAACCATCGTTTTGCTCCTTCACCTTTTACGCTTCTATTAACAAAATTAACCTTTCTATTCATTAACAATTCTATAAACAAACTGTCTGTCTATACAAAAATGGTGCGGGGGGCGGGATTTGAACCCGCGGAGGCCTACGCCAGAGGATCTTAAGTCCTCCCCCTTATCTTAGGCTGTCTGGCGCCCAGTTG
>PIXZ01000054.1 GCA_003601605.1 Candidatus Bathyarchaeota archaeon | reverse complement strand
GTTTGTTAACAAGAGAATTAAGTGGAGACCGAATAAGACGCTGGTAAAAGCAAAAGATTGCATTAGAAATTCAAATTAAATTTTAAGCCTGTCTTCTCACCCTTTGATTGAGTTGGTTGGGCTAAAATTAATCAAAACCTAATTTCATCTATGTTTGTATTTAATTTTAAGTTTGTGATTTGGTAAATTTGTGAATTTCGTTGTTCTTTATATTGTCTAAAAGTTTTCCTTCTTTTCTTGAGGTTTAAAGCACATGAAGGAGGTTGTTAACCAGATTAAAAGCCTAAGTTTAGGCGACCTTATTCGTGTTGAGTGGTTTGACGCTAGCATAGGCAAATCTTTAAGCGGAGGCTTAAACGGCATAGACGTCCCAGTAGTAAGCTGGGGCATATTCCTAGGCGTCTTAGGAAAGAAAAACAAGCACATAATCCTAGCCCAAAACACCTTCCACTACGCAGACAGCCTCTACGACATAGACTATACGGCTATACCAACAGCATGGACACAAAACATAACAACCATAAACAAAAACCACATCCCACAACAGCAAGCAAAACAACTCCAAAAAAGCTTCCTCATAGGCGGAAAAACCACAACCAAAAGAAACAAACGCCAAAAAAAGGCGATAAACCATGAAAGACTGGATTAAAAAAGCCCTAACCAAACGCAAAAACAAACGCGAAATCCCACCAGACCCCCGCCTAGTCTACGGAGTAAAATTCACAATAGCCATGACCATAATCCTATCCACCCTAGAAATCGCCCACATACTCGCCCTAAACAAATGGAACAGCGAAATCTTCGCAGCCATAACAGGACTAACAGGCACAATAAGCGGCATCCTCATCGCCCAAAAAACCTAGAGGATAGGGTCACTATTGGTTAAAATCAGCCGCAATACCATGATAAAAAACAGAATCCAAAAACTCAGAACAAACCTAAAAATAGACACCCAAAAACTCCGAGAAGAAACCATCCAAAACCTAAAAGAACTATTCACACTAGCAAAAAACCAAGCCCAAAACGAAAACATAAAACTAAAACAACGCCAAACATGGACCCGCGTAGCCACATACATCTGCCAAGTAATAAACACAATCGCCACACACTTCGACGAACGCCAAATAGACCAAGACCTACAAAAACTGGAGGAACTCATAAACGAAGCAACGACAAAAACAAAAACTCAAAAAACTACAACAACAACTAGCTAAAACCCAAACCCCACCAACCCCAAAAGACCCAATCAAATTCTGCACCCAAACACTAAAATTCCAACCCACAAACTACCAAAAAGACCTCATCAAAAAATTCCAAACAAACCAATTCACAGCCGCAAGATGGTGCCGCCAAAGCGGCAAAAGCCACACCACAGCAGCCCTACTCCTCCACTACGCCCTCACCCACCCAAACACCCACATCGGCATAGTCGGCCCATCCTGGCGACAAACAAAACTCATCATCAAACGCATAAACACCTTCCTCCAAAAACTCCCAAAAACCCAATACCACAAAACCCAACACACAATCATAAGACTAACAAACGGAAGCACCATCGAAGCCTTCCCCAACAACCCAGAAACCATCCGCGGCCCAACCCTCCACGCAGTCTACGCAGACGAATTCAACTTCATACCCAACGACCAACAACTCTACGACGCCATACTATTCACCCTAAGCGCAACCAACGGCAAATTCATATGCACAAGCACCCCATGGCACACAGACAGCATATTCTGGCAAATATGGCACAACCCAGCCTACAACGACTACGCAAAAACCCACATAACATACAAACAAGCCCTAGAACCAAAAGGCCCCCTAAAACACCAAATCCTCAAAAAAATAAAAAAACAACTCGAAGGCAACCCCTGGCGCTGGCAACGCGAAATGCTCGCAGAATGGGCAGAAGACGAAAAAACATGGCTTTCTCAAGCCCTAATAACAAGCTGCATCGACCACACCCTCGAATACGCCAATTTTGAAGACAACGCCAAAGGCGAATTTTATGCTGGACTCGACCTAGGCAAACACCAAGACCACAGCGTCTTCACAATTGTAAAAACAGAAGAATCCTCCATAAAACTAATCCACATACACCAATTCCCACTACAAACACCCTACGCAAGCGTAATAGGCTACGTCAAAACCATACGCGACCGCTGGCAAACAATAAACAAAATCCTCGTAGACATGACAGGCGTAGGCGACTACATAGTTGAAGACATGAAAAACGCAGGCATAAGCCAAACAGAAGGCGTAAAATTCACCCAAGAAACAAAAGAACAACTCGCAACATTTCTAAAACAGAACATGATAAACAAACACCTAAAAATCCCATACGACCCAGAGCTAATAGCAGAACTCAACATTGAACGTTTCGAATTAACAAAAGAAGGAAAAATCAGATTCAGCCACCCACAAGGCGCCCATGACGACCGCTTCTGGAGCCTAGCCCTAGCAGTCTACGCCACAAGAACAGAACCCACCCCAAAAGCGTGGACAATCCCCCGCACAGCAAAAAACAAACTCCGAGCAACAGGCGCAACAAGATGAGAAAACACGAACTATTCCGCATCCGCATCCACAGCCTCAAACGCAGATACGACAAGCAGACAGGCAAATTCATAATCAACATAGCCTACGAAACCGCCGCCCCAAAACCAACCAAACGAGTCCTCAGCATAGCCCAAGGCTTCGGACTTGGAATCGACCGAAAAGAAAAATTTGTAATCTACGACAACGTCGAACTAAAAATAAGCCCAACAGACATCGTCTACATCACAGGCGACAGCGGCTCCGGAAAAAGCGTTCTGCTCAAAGCTTTAGAAAAAGACATACGTCAAGACATTAAACAAAGCTGCATAAACATCACAGAAATAAAACCAAAACCAAATAAGCCACTCATCGAAACACTCGGCAAAACATTTGAAGAAGCCTTAGAGCTTCTAAGCAAGGTTGGGCTTAATGATGCCTTTCTTTTTCTACGCACCTATGAACAGCTTAGTGATGGACAAAAATACCGCTACAAAATCGCAAAGCTTGTAGAAAGCCGAAAACAATGGTGGATAGCTGACGAGTTTTGCTCAACACTTGACCGCGACACGGCTAAAATAGTGGCTTTCAACCTTCAGAAAGCAGCAAGAAAAACTGGAAAAGCCCTAATAGCAGCAACAACCCACACGGACCTGCTTCAAGATTTAAAGCCTAACGTTCACATTCACAAAAAATTTGGAAAAGAAATAACAGTTCATTATTACCATACTGAACCGCCAAAAGAGTGCACTCTCACAAAAGAAATGCGCATCGAAGAAGGCACAATTGCAGACTATAAAAAACTATGCCTATTCCATTATAGGTCAGCCCGGTGTCCCGCACCTAGAAAAATTTTTGCCTTGAAACGTAAAGATGAAATCTGCGGCGTCATAGTTTACAGTTATCCTCCGCCTCACTGTTTTGGAAGAAGTAAAATGTGGAAGGGCGTTTTTTCAGAAATGCAGCAAGAGCTAAGTACGATAACCCGTGTCATAGTTCATCCAAAATACCGCGCTATAGGTTTAGGCGTTAAACTTGTAAAGGAAACACTGCCTTTAGCCGGAACTCCTTACGTGGAAACCGTAGCGGTTATGGCAAAATACAATCCTTTCTTTGAAAAGGCTGGAATGCAAAAAATCGCTCAAAGTAAGCCTAACTCCAACGTTTTGTATGCCATAGAAGAACTTCACATTTTAGGTTTCAATCCCGTGATGCTTTCCAGTGTAAGCTATAATGTGGAAAAAATTAGAAAAATAGGAAAGGCTAAGGTTGTTAAAGTTTTAGAAGAACTTTCAAGGAAAGAAGCAGCATTTAGGAGAAGACTGGTTTCTTCGAGCAAAATCTATCCTGAACACGAAGATTTCACGGCAAAAATCCGAAAACTCGGAATTGAAGATTTAGCCAAAGTTCTTAAAAAATTGAGTTTTATGATGCAAACCAAAGTTTACTTGTTTTGGGGTAAATGACTTGTTAATTTTGGCTAATGATTTTAGGTTCATAAAGTTTTTTGAACTGTAAGGTTTTAGCTATTCATTAAAACTAAAAGTAAGAGTGTTTCCGTTGAAGCTTGAAGCAGCAATCATCACGGTCATAGGAGTTTGCATATTCCTAGCTTTTTACTTTGCTTTTCTTTCGTTTCAAACTGTAGATGATGTTGTAAAAAAACAGTTTGTAACTATAGCTCTATACTCGCTAATTGCAGGAATTGTGATGTTTGCCTCTTTAATGATACATTTGGGCATTAAGAAAATTATTTCAACAGCAGAAGATTCTGCGGAATTTGATTGGGAATAAAAAAGGGAGAATTTTGTTTAGCTTTTCTTTACGGAAGCTATGAACTCGTCGATGGGTATGGCTGCCATGCTTAAAATTTTAATTGTTCCTCTAGACCCAAGCTCAATGGATACCTTGGCAACGGTTTCGTTGTTTGGTGCTTCTACAATGTTAACAAAATCGTAGGGTCCCAAAACAGCGTATTGGCTGATAACTCGAACGCCAAAAGCTTCTAGCTCTTTATTAACTTCCTTGATTCTTTCGGGTCTTTCCTTGACGGTTTTCCATCCTTCATCTGTCAAATTGGACAATAGAATATAGTATGGCATACAATCCAACCTAAGTAGTATTTATTAGCCTATTTTACATTTCAGTTTTTCTATTCTACTTTTTTCGTTTATAGTCTTCCTTTTGACTTGTCCATTCTTCATATTTATCTAGCAAAGTCTTTATCTGATGTTCTATAAAGTCGTTCACGCTTAGAAACGGCGTTTCCAACTCTTTTATTGCCTGTTGAAGCTTCTCATATTCCCCCTTTGGAATTTCTATGTACTCGTATTCTTCCTTTAGAAAGCGTAGCCGCCATCTAACAGCGTCTCGAATAAATTCCTCTCGCGTTGTATATCCTAAATGCTTGTTTTCTTCTATGAAACTTTCAATCTGGTTGAGAAGTTCAGGCGGTAATATCACAGACTGGGAGAGTAAGCTTTCAATGGCGTCGGTGTAGGTTTGCATTTTCATGGTTTGGGCTGTGAGTTCGCCTAACAACGCTGTAAGCTTTTGATGCGCGTCATCTGAGATTCTCAAAGTTTTCATTTCTATCCATAGTGTAACTTGTCCAATAAGACTAATAAAGCTTTTCTGTATACTAAATATACACAGTATATAGGAGGACACAAACGTTTGAAATACCATGTAGGATTAACAATAGACTCGAAACTTTTCAAGAAAATTGAGGAAATCCGCGGTAGAGAAAAACGCAGCACCTTCGTAGAACACCTCATAAAACTTGGACTAGAAGTCTACATGAAAAACAAGGCTCCAAAACTGCATACTACAAATTATAAAAATAAATAGAAAAGTTTAGTTTGCACCCTTTAAGTTTATTCGATGCCCCATTTTCTAGTCATTTTAACAATCAGAAAGATTACGAAAGTCACGATAAGAAAAGTTATCAAAGCGTCAATGAAATTTCCAACCCTAAATACTGCGGAGCCAACCTGGAAATCCAAAGACACGTTAGGGGGTAAAACCAATGAAATTATGGGCATTATCAAATTAGTAACAAGCGACTGAACGAGGGTTCCTAAATACAAGCCGAGAATAAAGGCTACAGCAAGCCCCATAACCTTATACTTGGATAAGAAATCCTTAAACTCGCCCCACAAGCCCTTAGGCGGTAAAGGTGGCGGAGCAGGTTTAGGTTCCAAAAGCTTCCGAATCTGCCTTAACTCTTCTAATATTTCAGCGTCTTTAGTCAAAATCGCACCAACCACAACATTATTGCTTTCACCACTTATAAAGCTTCAAACAAAAGTCGAGTGGACCGGGCGGGATTTGAACCCGCGACCTCCGCCTTGCGAAGGCGGCGTTCATACCAAACTGAACTACCGGCCCAAGTTTATTTCGAGAAAACACTAACTAGGAAGATATTTAGAGCTTTTGTATATTTTGTTGGGCTAAGCATTTCAGAACGTTGAAGAGTGTTCATAATAGCTGCTAATGTGGTATCTTTGGAACAAGTTAGAGAGATTTCATTACAAGTGTGGGCTTACTGTTTGATACATTGCAGATTGAAATATTTGAGTAATTACGCATCCATCTCCAGTCCACCACATGCACTTTTCTCCCATACAACCAATAGAGAATCCACCCTTCATAATAAGTGGACATCTACGACGAAACTGTTTTGAACGGTCAAAATAAAGACTAAACTTCTTTTTAATCCGTTTCGACGCGTTATTTAATGGAAGCCCATTGAGAAAGTCTATGACACCTTCACAGCGAATAAGGTCAGTTAATGTCACTAAACCCACAAGTTTTCCATTTTCAACCACTGGAAGTTTCTTAATACTTCGTTCAATCATAAGCTTTGCAGCTTCGCCAGCTCGCATATCAGACGTCACGGTGATCAAGGGTTTAGACATTACCTCAGCGACTTTTGTTTCTTGAGGATTTCTAAGCTTATTCACTACCCTTTTTAACATGTCTCTCTCTGTTATAATGCCAACTGGTTTTTCTTTCTCCATTACAATAAGACAGCCAATTTCATGCTTGTTCATAAGTTCAGCTGCTTTTTTCACAGAAGCAGAGGATTCAACTGTAATTATTCTCTGAACCATTATTTTTTTCAGTTTCTGCGACATATGTAACACTCGAATGTTTAAATTAGAGTACTTAATTAAACTAAAAGATTGTTAACGAGAAATACGAACTTCAAATAATAATGTTAACTCCCTAAAATTTTGTAAAAAATGAACATTATGGCTTTATAATACAAAGTTGGAATGGCAACTGTTTTGCTTGTTTATAGAAGAATCTTCTATAAGAGTTTTCTATGAAATGGCTATGTACACTTTTTTGTCATTTAGCTTGTATTCGTGCCATTTTGCTCCTATTTCTTTCCTTTCCACAAGCAAATGTATCTTTTTCGTTCTTACCAGTTCCTCCATTTCTTTTAAATGCGGCTGCACAAGCCCTATATTCCGCTCTTCCAGTTCAGCTATGTAAACCGCTTCAAGAATGTCTGTAGGCATATAACCCAACTCTTTTCTTAAAGACTGAACTCTGCGAGCTAGATCACGCATTAATCCCTCTCCCAGCAAACTTTCATCACGGTGAACATTTAAGAAAACCTTTACGCCTTCTTCAGCGGCAGAAACCCATTCTTCCGAAGAAACATAGTCTGGCTCTTTTTCTGCATACTCAACAGTTTTGACATTTGCGAGTTCCAAAAGCACATCTTCCACTTTTTGTAGGGCTTTGCAAACTTCTTCGCTTGACACTATAACCATCTTGTTTAGGGGCCATCTCCTTTTCAACTTGGCAGATTGTCTAGCAGAATAAACCAGAGAGACGCAGTTGAAAAGATTTTGAAATTCTTCTTCCAGTTTTTCGTTTCGCCTCTTCTCTTCTGGTTTCGGCCAGCTTTCAAAGTTTACGGACTCCAAGAGTGTAGGGTCTAGTTTTTTGTAGACTTTTTGGTATAGGGCTTCGCTTAGGTATGGCGTAACAGGGTTGAATAGTATTGTGGTTGTTTTTAGAACATGCCATAGGACAGCATATATTGCCAGTCTTCTGTTAAGGGTCTCGGGGCTGTCTGACCATAATTCTTTCCTCACCATGGGAACGTAAAGTCTGCTTATGGTTTCTATTACGAAATCTTCTAAAACTGCTAAGGCGAAGTTGAATTCACAAGTTTCCAGCTTCTCCGTATATTCCTTTATGGCTTTTTGAAGCTCTGAAAGCAGCCAAAGGTCTGGGTTTTTCAGCAGTTTTTCCTTCTCTGTCCATTCCAGCGTGTGTTTTTGCGGGTTGAAGTTGTCATATTCAGCATTTTCTAAGAGAAATCTGTTCAAATGGTAAAGTGTTGATAATACTTGGTAGGGGCGTCGGTTTAGTTCTTGAAGGTCAAAGTTCATGAAATCTATGGGTGAACACTTGCGTAGCATGTAGAATCTGCATATGTCCGCTGAATGTTTTTCTAACAGCCTATTTACCTCTATTATGTTGCCGAGGCTTTTACTCATTTTCCTACCTTTAGCATCCTGCGTCAAACCTTGAAAAAGAAACGCCTTGTAGGGAGCCTCAGCCTTTCCCGTAAGTATAACATGCTCCAAGAGAAGCGAGTTAGCCCATCCGCGGGTTTGGTCTATTCCTTCTGTTAGAAAGTCGCATGGCACATACTTTTCAAACTCTTGGTCTGTGAACCTTGCGTAAGGTGAAGCTCCACTATTATGCCAAGTATCTAAAACATAGGGTTCTCTGCACATTTTGCCCCCGCATTTTTCGCATTTTAAGACGATGCGGTCAACCCATGGCTTATGAAGCTCAAAATCTCCATCAGGCTTTTCCACAGCTTTTTCGATTAGCTCTTTCTTGCTTGCCACAAGAGTTTTAGCTCCGCATTTTTCGCAAACCCATATCGGCAGCGGAGTGCCCCAAAGACGTTCTCTTGATATGCACCAAGGTTTTCCCTCTTTTAAAAAGGAGAGGAAACGGTTTTTGGGGCTTTCAAAGAAGTATTCTACTTTTTCCGCTGCTTCCACAACTTTTTCGTTTATCTTGTCTGTTCTTAGGAAATACTCTTTTCTCGCCAGCCAAACAAGCTTATGGTGGGAACGCCAGCATGTAGGATAATCATGTTTTACCGTTTTTGCTGAAACAAGCAAGTTTCTTTTACGCAGCTCCTCTATAACCATCTCGTCTGTGTCTCTGGCGAATATGCCGCTGAAAACCCCAGCTTCTTCAGTAAATTTCACTTCGTCATTGAAAGGTGCAAATATTGGAACGCCTCTTTTCTGAGCTGCAAAAAAGTCTTCTTCTCCGTTTCCAGGTGACAGGTGAACAACGCCAGTGGCTGTTTCCACATCAACAAAGTCTTCGCAAACCACCCTATGCACAAGAGGATGCTTGTCCAGTTCCGCCTGTTTTGGAACCAAATCTTTGAAGGGATACTCATACTTCATTCCTTCAAGGCTTTTTCCCGGCACGGTTTCTTTTATTTCGTATTTTTCTATTCCAAGCTCTTGCAGAACTGGTTGAACGCGCTGTTTCACCATTATCCAAGTTTCATTGTTGACTTTTACTTTTGCGTATTCTGCTTCTGGATGAACCGCCAGCATCATGTCTGTTATAAGCGTGAAGGGCATGGTTGTCCATACAAGGAAGTATTCGTTTTGGCTGTTGGCTAATGGAAATTTGAAGTATAAGGATGGGTCTTCAACTTCTCTGTAAGAATCTTCGTAGCCTACTTCCGCACTGCTTAGGCTTGTTTGGCATCCTGGACAGTAGGCAACCACGTAATAGCCTTCTTCTAGTAGGCCTTGTTCCCAAGCGCGTTTAAGATACTGCCACTCTCTCTCTATGTATTTGTCTAAATATGTCCAGTAAGCCTTCTCCTGGTCTATGAATATTCCAAGTTTCCTGTCGGCCTCCACCCACTCTTTATAATACTTCATAATTGCCTTTTTACACTCTTCTATGAAACGTTCTTCCCCAACTCTTTCAAGAAGCTCCCGCTTGTTTTTAACACCTAGAAGCTTTTCAACTTCCAACTCCACTGGCAAGCCTTGACAGTCCCATCCCGCCCAGAAAGGCATAAAATAGCCTTGCATTGTTTTCCATCGGAACCGCAAATCCTTTATGACGCGGCCTCTAGCATGTCCAACGTGAGGTATACCGTTCAGGGTTGGAGGGCCTTCAACCCAGCCTGTTACGCCTATGTTGTTCTTTTCTTTAAAAGCCATGAGCTTCTTTTGTGTTTGGTTTTTTTCCCAGAAACTGCGTATTTCTTTTTCCAGTTCAAGCGGGCGATATTCTGGCGTTAGGGTTTGGTTAGAATTAGCTTTGAATTTCGCGGTCACCTTTCATCCCAGTACACCCGCAAATACACAAAAATAGCAACAGCGACATAAGCGACATATAACCTTTTTGAATTACAAATTCCTAACATCGAATTTATGAAACTTTTCTTGTGTAAAGTGGATACCCCCCTCTAGAATTTTGTAATTATTTTAACTTTGACAAAGGTGTACGCCTCACCTGAGCCGACAGCCAACCTGGGCTTGAGTCCTGCTGCATTCAAAAGCTTATAGGGATTTACAAACAGCCTATAGGGAGTTTCATGAACAAAGGATATCGTTTTGAAGTGTATTCTATCGTATCTCGGCATACTTATCACAATCGAATTTTAATATTTCTCGAATTTAAACTCGCAGTAAGGGTCACCTTTTGCGGTGCACTTAACCTCTTCACATGTTAGCTTTTCTCCCAAAACTTCCTGAAGCACGCTTGCGAAGAATCCGCATAGGAAGTGGCAGACCGGCTGGTCTGACTTGCCATACTCTTCTGCAATAAAAGATTGTTTAACCCGGAAGTATCCGTTTTCTTTTTCAAAGCCTATGTTTATGTCTTCCAGCTTGAACCATCCAACGCCGACAGATTGATAGAACTTACCCCACCTTTTCAGAAAGTCCATGCCCCGTTCCTCCCATTCTTCGAGTAGAACCTTTGTGGATTCCCTGCCAGCCCGTATGCCTGCCTCATAAAACAGTGCCGAAGCCTCGTCGCCAAATATTGCTTCAATCTGTTTTTGCAAATCAACAAAGGTTCCGGCACGTAAGACGATCACGCGAACCTTATCTCCTAGCATTCTTATCCATGCTTGGTTCTCCACGCGAGTTATTTCGTAGAGTTGTTTACTCATCAACTTTCACCGTCTGATATGATGCTGAATTAGTTTCTGCTTTAGATTTATATATTTGCAGTTTTTTCCGGAAATCGATGAGCAGCTTAACTACTTCATTTTCCGTGTTGAGGCGGTAAGCATATGTGACTTTGCCTACTTTATGCTGCTCCAAGAATCCCTCCTTGAGAAGGCGGGGCATCACACGCGAGATGCTTCCTGGATTTTTGTCCACCATTCTTGCAACTTCTCTTAAATTCATTAGTTTTTCCGGATTTTCCAAAAAACAGTCCAAGACAAGAAGGC
>PIXZ01000053.1 GCA_003601605.1 Candidatus Bathyarchaeota archaeon | reverse complement strand
AGTATGGTAAGGAGGAGGCTTGGGATTTTGCTCTCTGGAAGGCTTGGGATGAGGATGATGGTGATGTTTTTTGGGAGACTGAGCTTGGTAAGGGGCGTCCTGGATGGCATATTGAGTGTTCGGCTATGGCTATGAAGTATTTGGGTGAGACTTTGGATATTCATTGTGGTGGTGTTGATAACATGTTTCCTCATCATGAGAATGAGATAGCTCAGAGTGAGGCGGCTACGGGTAAGCGGTTTGTGAATTATTGGCTTCATAATGAGCATTTGCTTGTTGAAGGAAAGCGTATGGCAAAACGCTTTGGCAACTATTACACTTTGAGAGACCTTATTAAAATGGGTTATGACCCTACGGCTGTTCGTTATTTGCTTATGTCAACGCATTATAGGCAACAGTTGAACTTTACTTTTGAAGGTTTGGAAGCTGCGAAAGGCGCTGTTGAGCGTTTAAGAAATTTTGTGAGGAGGCTTTTGGACGCGGATGGAAAAGGGTCTGGCGGGAAAGTTGAGGTGTTGGTGGAGCAGGTGAAAAGGGGTTTTGAGGAGGCTATGGATGACGATTTGAATATTAGTGTGGCGTTGGCTGCTCTTTTTGATTTTGTTCGGGATGTGAACAGGCTTATGGATGAGAACGCGGTTAGCAGGGAAGAAGCGGAGGAAGTTTATGGGTTGATGATGAGGTTTGACAAGGTTTTAGGGGTTATTGGTGAAGTTCGGAGGGAAGAGCGTTTGCCTAAGGAGGCGGAGGAACTTATCCGTAGAAGGGAAGAAGCGAGGAAGGCGAAGGATTGGGAGACTGCGGATAGGATAAGAGCGCAGCTTAGGTCTATGGGTATAATAGTTGAGGATACTCCTGAAGGGGTTAAATGGAGATTTGAAAAACAATGAATTTTTGGGCTGTTTCTTTGCCAAAAATCGACTACCCCCCTCTAGTTTTTTGAAAGATTTTAAGGATATGGTTAAATGAAACTTTTGACTCATACAGCCTTCGGTTTGTTTCTTGGCACTTTGTTTTATTATTTCTTAGATTTAGATTTTGGATTTGTTTTATTATCTGGTTTTGCAGCTTTTCTTCCAGATATTGATTGGAGAATGCAGTATTCTTGGGGTTTTGGAAATGTTCATCGAAAACTTTTGCATAACGTTTGGTTTCTCTGTGTATTAGCAGTTGTAACTTATGTGCTATTTTGGAGTCTAATATTGGTTCTTGGCGTAATAATCGGTTTCATAAGTCACCTATTAGCTGATTCCTTCACAGTTACAGGTGTATATTGGCTCTATCCCATAGGCAAAGAAAGTGAAAAATACCATCTGAAAGGTTCATTCAGCATGAGCGAAACAAAAGCCACTAAAATCGAAAAGTATTTGCAAATAATTTTCTTCACATTATCCGGATTTTTATTCATTGTTAAACACATAACATTAGAGAACATTTTCTCCATTGAAGGCGTGATCACAATAGCAATCCTACTTGCAGTCGGATTCTACCTCTACAAAACATTAGGAAAATCCATAAAACACATAATCAGAAAGATAGGTTTATGATTTTCCTTGAATGTTCCATTCCTTTGTTGAGTATTTTGTTTTATAGAGTTTTTCTGCAAGCTCACTCTCGTATGGTGTCAGTTCAGAACTTGCCAGTCTTATATCTAATGCTTTTTCGAAGCCTTTGGCTAGGGCGTTTTCCATTTCTCCAATCGATATTTCTCTTCCCAACTCCTTCTTTACCGAAGTGATTCTGTTTTTGGCAACGTTCACAACTTCCATGCACGTTTTAGCCCACGGAACCCGCAGAAAAGTGAACATTTTCTCCAAATCCACATCCAACAAGAGCGTGCCGTGCTGCAAAACTACGCCTTTCTTGTGGCATTGAGAACTTCCAGAAATCTTCTTCCCTTCCACTGTCAAGTTTGGACAAGTTTTTTCGCTGCCGGGGCTAAAGTCTGATTTTAAACCTAAAATTTCAAGGGCTTCAGCTATTCCGCTGTAAACCTTTAGATACACTTCTGTTATGTTTTCAACTTCCAAATCTTTTTTGTCGGCAACCACGCTGTAGGTGATTTCGCCTTCAGCGTCGTGGTAGACGGTTCCTCCGCCTGTTATGCGTCTAACAACATCCACGCCGTGTTTTCGACAGTTTTCCAGTTGAACCTCGTTTTGGATGTTTTGGAATTTTCCTATGGAAACGGCTGAGGGCTTCCAACAATACAGCCTTAAAGTGTTGGGAACGAGATTCTGTATTCTTGCTCTTAAAATGGCTTCGTCAATCGCCATGTTTCTAAAAGCGTTATACGTCCTAACTTTTAGCAGCCGCCACTCCCTCATCTTCGCTCATCTGCTGATAAATGCTGACTAAACCTGTTATAAACACATCGAAAACATGGATGATAGAAACTTTTTAAAGATTTGCTGAAAACTAGTATCACCGTGTTTGACTGTATTCTAATCCACTACGGAGAACTTGCACTAAAAGGCTTAAACAGACCTACCTTCGAGAAAAAACTAGTTGAAAATATAAGAAAGGCTCTTGAAGAAGTAGAATTTAAAAAAATCAGAAAAATTCATGGAAGAATAATTTTAGAACTAAGCGAAAAAGCAGATTTAACCAAACTTGAACACTCGCTAATGAAAGTTTTTGGCATTGCATGGTTCGCCTTCTGTTTCACAACAGACCCCACCTTAGAAAACATCAAAAAATTAACCGCAGAAAAATTCAAACTAAAAGCAGGCGTCAAAGTGAAGGTTTCAGCCAAAAGAGCGGACAAAACCTTGCCGTTCACGTCTATGGATGTAAACCGCCAATTAGGCGCCTATCTTGTAGAGAAATTTAACGTTCACGTTTCTCTAAAAAACCCAGAAAAAGAAATCTTCGTAGAACTCGCCGATGGAAAAGCCTACATTTTCGACAGAAAAATCAAAGGTTTATACGGTCTACCAGTAGGAATTTCAGGAAAAGTTCTACATTTGCTATCTGGAGGAATAGACTCTCCAGTGGCAGCATGGCTTCTAATGAAACGAGGATGCGAAATCGACTTCTTACACTTTCATGCCTTCCAAAAATTCAACAAAGAAAAAAACGCCAAAATCCTAAAACTAGCAAAGGTTCTCACCCAATACTGTTTTAAATCCCGAATCTTTTTCGTCCCCTTCTATCCTTTCGAAGCAGAAGCCGTAGAAGCCCCACCAAAATATAGACTAATTCTCTTCCGAAGATTCATGGTCAGAGTTGCCGAAGAAATAGCAAACCAACACGGAATAAAAGCCCTTGGAAGCGGAGAAAACCTCGCACAAGTTTCATCTCAAACACTAGAGAACATGGCTGTAATAAGCAACGCAACCTCACTGCCAATCTTCAGACCATTACTGACATACGAAAAAAACGAAATAGTAGAACTAGCCAAAAAAATCGGAACCTTCGAAATTTCCATTACGCCATACAAAGACTGCTGCTCCCTTTTCCTCACAAAACATCCAACAACAAAAGCCATACCAGAAAAAGTTGAAGCCTTCGAAAAAAGAATGAACCTAAAAGAAGCCATAAAAGAAAGCCTAGAAAAGACGGAAATAATAAACATCGAGTAACTGCTTATTCTTTAATAGTTAAACAAGCCTATTCTTTAACCTAGTCATGTCATCAGCCGAAGTTGCAGTCAAAGTATTCCGCGACCTAGAAAACGAGGATTTCCGAGTATTAAATGTCATAGAGGCTGCCATGAGCAAACACGAATTCGTCCCCAAAGAAGTAATAACAAAATATGCCAAATTCAACATCGAAGAAACAGAATTCAGAATAAACCGCCTTTTAAAAATGCGACTAATCCGCGGAAGACGCACCCCATATGTGGGTTACACCTTGAACTATGCAGGCTACGACTGCCTAGCAATAAATGCGCTTGTCAAAGCCGAAGTTCTGGAATCTTTCGGAAAACCCCTAGGCGTAGGCAAAGAATCAGACGTTTACGACGCTTTAAACCCTAAAGGCGAAAGAATAGCCGTAAAATTCCACAGACTGGGCAGAATAAGTTTCCGCCAAACCATAAGAAAAAGAGGCTACACGCTTCGGCATACCCACTGGCTTTACCAGTCCCGACTCGCAGCAGAAAAAGAATTCCAAGCCCTAAACATAGTTTACCCAAAAAGAGTAGCAGTTCCCAAACCCATAAGCCAAAACCGCCACGTAATAGCCATGGGAATGATTGAAGGCGCAGAACTAGCCGAATGGAAAGAAATCCCCAAACCCCAAAAAATTCTAAAAGAAATCCTCCGAAACATCCGAATAACATACTGCAAAGCAGGCGTTATCCACGCAGACCTAAGCGAATACAACATACTACTAAAACCCAACCTAAAAGTCCTAATAATAGACTGGCCCCAATACGTCAAAAAAGACCATCCCAACGCACAGCAACTCCTAACCCGCGACGTGAAAAACATACTAAAATTTTTCAAAAGAAAACACGGCTTAAAAGTCAAACTTAAAGAAGCCTTAGACTATGTAACTGGAAAAGCCCGAACACTCAGCTTTCAGTGAATATCAAGCATTATGTAAAGGATGTTGTTTCCTCGCACCAAAACATTTCCATAGTTGGTTATCAACTGGCCGTTTCTGCTTTCTGTAGCTCCTTCAAGAAGAATATTCATGTGCCCATCACACTTAACCATCTTACCCTTGTATTCACAGCCGTTTTTAAGAACCACGGCAATATGCGCGTTTAGCTGCTTAACAAGCACGTTTAACGGTTTCTTACTAGGTTCCATGCAAGCACCAGACAATCCCTTTTACTAATTATCCATATCCACAACTACATCACATATAAAAGTTTTATGAAACGTTTTTAAATTTTAAAGACAAAATCGACCCCACTCGGAATTTTACAGCTCATTTTAAACGAATCACGCTTTCACAGCTTTTTAAAAATGGATAAAGCTGCAATCACTAAGAACGCTACCCCAGCCCACCATAGGCTTCTTGTGAAAAACCAGACCACAAAGGCGACAAGGGCCGCAGGAATTAATACGAAAAGCAAGCGAACGACAAAAATGATCACTAGACCAATTATGATTAAACCGATAAGCCCTAAGAGATCGAACAAACTTGAAACCTCAAGAATTTTAAAATGCATCAAGCCGTAAATAACGTTTTTGTTCAAAACCAAAAATTAAAATAACTTCACACAAGTATTGGATGGGGATTTCAAATGAAATATGATATAAAGTATAAACCATCGTATTCAATGCTAGTTGTCAATTTGGAGCAAGGTGAGAAGATAATAGCAGAATCTGGCGCGCTTACCTATATGGACCCAAACATAGAGGTTCACACGCGAAAAAGAGAGAAAAGCTTTCTAGGCAGTTTAAGCCTCGCAATCTTTGGACGGCAATCCTTCTGGGTGAACGAATATACAGCCTCAAACGGTCCAGGAGAAGTAGCCTTTGTTTCCGCTCCAGTGGGTGATATAGAAACGCTGGAGGTTAAACCAAATCAGGGATATGTAATCCAGAAGGCTGCCTACATCGCGTCTACGGAAAACGTCGATTTAGACGTTAAGTGGGAAGGCTTCACTAAAGGATTGTTCGGTCAAGGCATATTCATGATAAAAGCCAAGGGTGACGGCACCCTTTTTATAAACACTTTTGGAGCCATAGACAAGCACACTCTGAAGCCTGGACAAACGCTGATAGTTGACAACTTCCACCTAGTAGCCTTCAGCGACACATGCAACTACAAAGTAACAAAATTTGGAGGATTGAAAGAAACTTTGCTTGGTGGAGAAGGGCTGGTAACTCGAATAACGGGTCCGGGAGACGTTTACATACAAACAAAAAACTTGCGGGAATTTGTTGAATGGTTATGGACGCTTATTGAGCCGAGGGTTAGGTCAAGAGCGCGTTAGCAAAAGAGTCAAACCTTTATACCTTAAAGAATAAACTTCAGAAAGTTTCCTATTGTGTAGTGGAGAGAGTTTCATGCATGAAATCTACATTGATGGGGAATCATTGAAAATTAATGATGTCGTCAAAGTTGCACGTGAAAATGCGAAAGTTGTAATCTCTGAAGAAGTCAAAGAAAAAGTGAGAAAGTGCCGTCAAGTTTTGGAAAAAATGATAGAAGAGAACAAAACAATTTATGGTGTGAACACGGGTTTTGGAGCTTTAAGCAAGATAAAAATTTCACCTTCAGACATTAAGCAACTGCAATCCAATCTTATTAGAAGCCACTCTACAGGCGTGGGCAAACCCTTAGGCACTGATGTTGTTCGCGCCACCATGCTTTTGAGGGCAAACACCCTAGCAAAAGGATATTCTGGCATACGCTTAGAAACCTTGGAAACCCTTGTGGAAATGCTGAACAGGGGAGTTCACCCCATAATTCCTGCTAAAGGCTCTGTGGGAGCCAGCGGCGACCTAGCGCCTCTCTCTCACATGATTCTTGTTCTTATGGGAGAAGGGAAAGCCGAATATCAAGGTGAAGTTATGAGCGGGAAAGAAGCTATGGAAAAGGCTGGAATAAAACCTGTGCAATTAGAGTTTAAGGAAGGCATAGCCCTAAACAACGGAACGCAGCTAATGACTGCCATGGCAGCCTTAACAGTTTACGATGCCGAAAACCTGATAAAAACTGCAGAAGCTGCTGCCGCACTAACCCTGGAAGCCCTTATAGGGGTTTATGATGCTTTTGACGAGAAAATCCATAAGGTCAGACCGCACAAAGGACAGGCGATAACCGCGAAAAACGTTAGAGAACTAATCGCGGAAAGCAAACTGGTTCAGACGGGAAAAGAAGCCATGGAGAAGTTGGGACGCCCCCACGACCCTTACAGTTTAAGGTGTATACCTCAAGTTTTAGGCGCAGCCAGAGACGCGGTCGCGTACGCAAAGGGAATAGTTGAAACAGAGATTAACTCTGCCACCGACAACCCTCTAGTCTTCCCAGAAGAGGGAGTATGCCTTTCTGGAGGCAACTTCCACGGACAGCCCATATCCCTTGCCATGGACTTTATTGGAACAGCTTTAGCCATGGTGGGCAACATTTCCGAAAGAAGAATCGCAAGACTTCTGGACGAGAAACTAAACAACGGTTTGCCACCGTTTCTGGTTCATCCAGAAGCAAAGGCTGGGTTATCCAGCGGTCTAATGACAACGCAATATACCGCCGCAGCCTTAGCTTCGGAAAACAAGATTCTGGCTCATCCAGCCTGCGTAGACTCTGTTCCCACATCAGCGAATTTCGAAGACTTTGTAAGCATGGGTGTGACAGCTGCAGAAAAGGCTGGGCAGATACTGGAAAACGTTGAGTATATAACCGCCATAGAGCTTCTTTGCGCAGTTCAAGCCGTAGAATTTCGTGGAAAAGAAAAGCTTGGAAGGGGAACAAGAAAAGTGTACGAAATTGTGAGAGGAAATGGTTCCAATGGTTAAAGAGGATAGAGTCCTAAGCGAAGACATAGAGAAGGTTAAAGATTTGATTAGAAGCGGGGCGATTGGCAAAGTTCTACATGGCTAGCTGCATAATTAATAATTATTATTGTTTATGAGCGGAGGTGATGCGTCGATGACGAAAGTTGGAGAGGTTTATCTTTGCGAAGTTTGTGGCAACAAAGTGAAGGTTTTAGAAGTTGGGAAAGGCACGCTGGTCTGCTGCGGACAACCAATGAAACTAGTCAAATGAAGAAAGTAGAACTCATGAGCGAAGAAAGGAAATGTTAAAAACTAATGCACTAATGTTATTGAAGTTGATAGTTTGCTTAAAATGAGGATTCTCATGTATTGCGGGAAAATGTAAGGTTAGGGAAGGTGTTAGGCCATGAGTGAAAGAGAAGAGTTCTCCAAGCTAAGTCCTGTAAAGAAATGCCCAATCTGCGGAGGAAAGCTTGTCAAAGGATATTTCAATGCTCCAAGAGGCGTTTACTGGAGCACTAAGAAGCATAAATTAGGCCTTATTCTCTTTGACTCTGTTATGCCAGGTGCCTTGTGGACGCAGAACAATGTGCCGGCTCTAAGATGCGAAAACTGTGGAATCGCAATTATAGATTACAACCCTCCCAGATATACGCCGGAAAGTTTCCTGAAGGAATGCGTAGAATGCGGCAAGAAAATTCCTATAGCCTCTGAGAAGTGCCCGTACTGTGGAGTAGAACAAAAGGAGAGTGTTAAAACATAGGTAAACAAAGTTTACGCGAAAAAGTCAAGAGTATTATTTTGACTCAATTGAAGATGGGCCCCGCTTGTCGTATTCATTTACACTGAGAATGTTGCCGAGAACTCGGCTATAGCCTCGAACCGAAGTTCAATCAGAAAGGTCAAAGAGTAAGAATCTGTAAAGATGTCACGGATTCCACATTCGATATTCCCTTGAAAGAGCTATTTAATTCCGGAATTATCAATAAGACAAGGACTAGTAGATTTGTATTCTACAAGCTCACTGAAAACAGAGCCTAAAACCACAGTTTCATTCTTTTCAAAAAGGAGAACTGGTCGGGCGGGCAGGATTTGAACCTGCGACACTCCGGTTTCTGCATGTACGCTTGGTAGGCTGAAAACGGCGCCCACCACCTTGGTAGAC
>PIXZ01000052.1 GCA_003601605.1 Candidatus Bathyarchaeota archaeon | reverse complement strand
TTGCAGAGGAACAGTCTGCTGGTAAAGGACGGCTTGGACGCACGTGGATTTCACCTCGCGGCGGATTATACTTCTCAATAATTTTGAAGCCAAAAATAAGGGTTAGCGACGCTGTAAAACTTGTTTTTGTTGCCAGTCTAGCAGTTGCCGAAACCATACGTGATTTATACGGTTTAAACACGGAGACCAAATGGCCCAACGATGTTCTGGTTGACGGTAAGAAAGTTTGTGGAATATTGGCTGAAACGAGTAGCATAGGTGAACGCTTGAAATTTGTGGTTTTAGGTATAGGTATTAACGCAAACTTAACGCAAACTTTAACGTAAGAGAGAAATTTCCCAAAAAACTGCAGAAAACTGCAACTTCGCTACAGGAAGTGCTGGACAGAAAAGTCGATGGGGAAAAGCTTTTTAAAAAACTGTTGGAGAAGCTTGAAAACTTTTACGCTTGTTTCTTGCAGAGTGGTTTTGTGCAAATTTTGGAAGAGTGGAAAGAGCTTGCAAGTTTTCTAGGACGTCAAGTGGTAGTGTTGAGCGGTAATCGAAAGTGGACTGGCACGGCGTTAAACGTGGAAAAGGACGGTTCTTTAATTTTGAAGCTTGAAGATGGGACTGTGAAACGTTTTCTATCTGGAGATGTTACTCTGCGCGTGGAATAGAGAAGATTAGCCGTTTCTTTTCGTGATGTTGAAGCCGCGTTTTTCAAGCTGTTCCAGCAGCACTTTTGGGTCTGGGAACCATTGCCCCAATTTTCTGCAAATGTGTTCCGTCCAACTATAATTGTCATAAGTGTATGTTTCCTTCCTGTCCCCTTCCAACGGTATCTTTGCGTTTCGCTTTCTATAATAGTCCTGCGCGAGGTAACCTTCATCCATGACTCGCATGGCCTCAGCTATCATCTCTTCAGTCAGTTTTGGATACTGATCTTCGAAAAGAGTGAAATCCATTGGGTAGCGAGGTCTTGGCGGCGGTTCTTCTGCGGGGTATCCCATGGCTAACTGCACTAATGGAAAAACTTTCGGAGGCAAACGGTATTCTTCTGCTATTTTGTCCGCTCGGAACATAGCGCTTCCCAAGAAACAGCTTCCAAGCCCTAAACTTTGGGCTGCTACAACCATGTTCTCAGCCATTAAAGCTGCATCTTGAATACCGAAGAAAAGAAGAACCAAATCGCTTGTTATGAGTTTCCAGTCTCTCCGCGTCATTATCTGTTCAAACTTGTGATAGTCGATGCATATAGTGAACAAAAGCGGAGCCTTAAACGGGTTACGCTCCCTTTTTCGCGACAACAAAATACTATAGGCTTGGAAGGCAAAAGGAGCTTGCTGACCAGCCCTAACAATTGTTCGGATAACTTCGTCGGAAGGCATCTCATCTTTATATTCTCGTATTGACTTGTGCTCAAGCAACGTCTTGATAACAGAGTTAATTATCATAGTGTTCCACCCTTTTACCAAGTATAGTGAAATGCCAGATAGAAAAATCTTAGCAAAATCTTGTGGCAGTCCAGTTTACGTTTAAATAGTTTTGAGCAATCTCTTCGCTTTTTCTGTTAATATGTAAGATTTAATCACACCTGCAGTTTTTATGTGACATTTAGACTTGAGCGGACAAAAGCTGCAGTAAGCTTCTTCTAAGGGAATAAGGATTTCTAAGTACTTTTTGTTCTTCAGTTCTCGTATAACGTGTTCAACCAAGCTTTTTGGGATTCCTAGTTCTCCACTTATCTCGTCGACTTTCACGTAGCCTTTCCGATAAATATGTTCCAGCACTTCTCTGATAACCAAACTGTTTCATCTTCCAAGAAAATGTGCAACGTTTAGTTAGGCGTTAGGCATGTTCATTCAACTTTTTCTCTTCTAGTAGTTTTTATTACAAAGTAGCCCATGGGAATGGAGGCTATCGCAAGCCATATTTCAGGTCTTAGAATTCCCGTTCCCGCAGTGCCTGAAGTTAACCATTCCCACGTCCATTCTCCTCCTTCCCACGTACCTAGCAGTATTCCGAATCCATCAGCACATGCTATGAGCAAGTATAACAATCCGAAAACCGCAGAAAGTATTGTGGCGATTAGGAGGAAGCCTAAGGATTCAACTTTTTCTTTCCAAAGAAGCGTTCCACCCAAGTAAGTAGCACCAATTACAAAAGCGGAGAAGCCTCCGAAAAAGTCAATTGGAAGTCCTAAAAAGCTTTCAGTAGCACTGAGCTGAAGCAAATCCTGTAATCCGGTTATAAACTCGGCTGCGCCGATTATTAGATAGATACTTCCTAAAATAGCAGCGTATATTGCTACAACTTGACTATTACTTCTACTCGTCCTCATATTTTACCACCTAGTATCCTAACATGCCTCCTATTCCAACTATCAGAAAAGCAACAAAATAGGCTAGGACAACCCCGTAAACAACCGTGAAAACTGTCCATTTCCAAGAGTTTGTTTCTCTATAGATGACTCCAATTGTTGCAAGGCACGGTATATAAATTAACGTGAAAGCCATGAAAGCCAAGCCTGTGACTGGATTAAAAACTTGTTGTAGTTCTTCTGCTCCGCCCAAGCCTAACACCCCAAAGGTGTCAACAACAATCTCTTTCGCAACAAAACCGAAGAACAGGGCGACGGTAGCTCTCCAGTCAAAACCCAATGGACGGAAAATGGGCTCTATTGCATGTCCAAGAAAGCCAACATAGGAAGCTTCAATGAGAGGCTCATCTCCCGAGTGAACAGCTCCCCACGGATAAGCCGAAAGAGCCCAAATTACCACCGTGGCTAATAAGATTATTGTGCCAGCCTTCTTTAAGAACAGCACGCCTCTCTCCCACATGTGCGCTAGTGTGCTCCTCAAGGTTGGCATAGCATACATGGGAAGCTCAAGGATGAAAGCTGAAGGTTTACCTTTGAAATAAGGGATTATCCTTCTGAAAAGCAAAGCCATGAGAACTGCTAGAACTATTCCAAGAATGTACATCGAATAGACTCCTGCGGCGGCATATCCACCTAGCACCGCTCCGCCTATGAATACGTAAACTGGAAGTCTGGCGCTGCATGACATTAGCGGGTTTACAAGAATTGTAAGTATTCTGTCTTCCTCCTTGTCTATTGTTCTTGTAGCCATAATGCCCGGAATGTTGCATCCAAACCCTAGTAGCATCGGAATGAAAGATTTGCCATGAAGCCCAAGCTTATACATCACTCTATCAACCACGAAAGCTGCTCTTGCAAGGTACCCGCTATCCTCAAGAATAGCTAGTCCGAAGAACAGAAAGAATATTGGTGGTATAAAGACGAGAACTGAGCCAAGCCCGCCTATTAGACCATCTGCCACAAAGGAAGCCAACTGCTCATTCTGAATACTCATACTGGCTATCTCCCCAAGCCTTCCAAAAACCATGTCTATCAGGTCAGATAGCGGAGCTGAAACATCAAATGTGAAACGGAAAAGCGCCCACCAAAGAGCTAGGAAAACAGGAATTCCCAAATACTTGTTTAGAAACGCCTTATCCAGTAAGTCTGAGCGGGTTAGAGGCTTTTTCCCTTTCAAAACTTTGGGTAGAATCCTACTGATAACTTCGTATCGTTTTTCAGCAAGCAAAACTTCAGCTTCTTCTCCGAGAAGTTCTTTTATTTTTTCGCTCATCTTTACATCTCCGGAAGTAGATTAACTATTTCCTGCACGCACGGACTCTTCTCAATTATTTTCAAAACTTCATCATCGGCCTCAAGCACTTTAATTGCAAGCCATCTGGCCGGATAAATTTTAGTTAAATTTTCATCTTTTTGCAGTATTCTTTCAATTTTAGCAATAAGCTCATCGATTTTTTTGCCGTAACTGATCTCGATTATTCGTCTCCTACTTTTTTCTTTAGCAGCCCTAGCGACTGTTTCTTTGAGTTTTTCCATTCCCCCTTGTGTTGTTGCAACTGTTGGAACCACTGGCACTCCTAAAAGCTTTGAAAGTTCACTCACATTGATTTCGTATCCTAAATCCTCTGCTACGTCAAACTTGTTTAATGCAATTACAACGTTTGCCTCTAGCTCGAGAAGTTGCAGAGTTAAATACAAATTTCTTTCAAGGTTTGAGGCATCTACTATGTCTACCACTACGTCTGGTTTCTCTTTAACTATGTAATCTCTAGCTATTAGCTCATCTATGGAGTTAGCTGTTAGGCTGTAGGTTCCGGGCAAATCAACAATTTCTATTTCAACGCCCTTATACACGCATTTACCAACCTTTTTCTCAACAGTTTTTCCAGGCCAATTTCCAACATGAGCCTTTCCTCCTGTTAGATTGTTGAAAATTAGGCTTTTTCCAACGTTGGGATTACCTATTAAAGCAACTTTGATCATGCATGTTTCACTCCGGGTTCACAATTATTTTCATTGTGACTCCTCTTCCGAGGGCTACTCTTGCTCCTCTAATATCCACCAACACCGGACCTGGAGAACTTGAAGAAACAACTCTGACTTTTGTTCTCGGGGTAAAGCCTAACTCGTAAAGTCTTCTTACAAGGCCTCTTCCACCCACGACTTCGACTACCGTAGCCTGCTTGTTTTCTGGAAGGAACGCCAACGGAATTCTCAAGTTCACTGCTTCACCTCTACATAAACATTTTCACATTCCATCTTCCTTAGACTGAGATTGTAACCCTTCACCAAAAACTCCAAAGGGTCGCCCAGAGGCGATTTTCTTACCATTTCAATCTCCGTTCCTCTAACAAGTCCCATGTCCAATAGTCTTCTTCTCAAAGCGCCGCTGCCTTGAACTTGGATTATTATGGCTTTCTCCCCGGTTTTTAATTCGCTTAGCTTTTTTTGCAAGTATTTTTCCCTCGGCTCACTGCAAATTTTTAGGTTACCCTAACTATTATTGCGATTAGGAACGTATAGAAATTACTCTAAAAATGTTAGAAAAAGAAGAAAAAGGCTAAATATTTTAGAAAAACTGCTTGCAACCTAAATTTAAGCTGTTGTTTATTCTTAATGGCATCAACTAACTCTCCATTCAAATATCTAACTTAGCAGAAAAAGGAAAATCGAGAGTTTACTATTGCTTAGCCTGGAATAAGCCTATTTACGAGAAGCGGTGCTATTTTGAGTCCCGCGTAGACAAACAGTGTGATTATTAGTAACTCTAATCCCGCTTTCATGTCGAGCTTGCCAATAAGTAATGCTGCACCTACGTCGAATATTGCTGCTAACAAAACTGTTACTTCCACTCCAAAGCTTTTCAGCGTATAATATAATATAAGAAACATAGGTATGCCAAGGATGCATCCAAGCGAGATAGTGAGCACTGGATTTAAATCACTTACCTTCATTTCTGTAGCTATCATAGCGGTCATTCGGGGGCATGTAACATACATAGCAAATGCAACCGCTGCAATAATCAATACCATACTACTCAATGTTGATCACCAACCCAAGCAATTGCTATAAGCTCTTAATAATTCCTACTAATCCTTTTTCTATATGCCACACGTTTCCTGGCATCAAACGTTGCTAGAAAACCGCTAACCCTTAAAATTTTCCATTTTCTCTTTATCACTTTTTTCGCAGTATTTTTTGAATTCCTCCAGCCATCTTCTAATAAAACGTGGACGATCAGCATAGCTTGTTATGAATTCAACGAATCTAGCAAACTGCAATATCGTCTTCGGATGAAGTCTGTGCTCAAGAATATGAGCATCCCTAAGTGCCACATCTTTGGGAACAAGAATCAATTCAAGAAACTTCCTAAAGGTCTCGTGTCTTCTCTCAACAACCTCAGCCAGTTCCTTTCCCCTATCAGTTAATCTGACACCCCCATACTTTTCGTAAACCACTAGACTCATCTCCTGAAGCTTCTTCAACATCTCAACGACGCTGGATGGCTTAACATCTAATTCGCGAGCAATATCTCTAACCCGTGCAAATCCTTTACGCTCAACAATTTCGTAAATACTTCTTAGGTAATCCTCAGTTCTTCCCGAGAGATTGTAGCTCATAGTAAGACCTGCCTAATATTTTTAGAATACTCTAATAAAAACTCACCTTTACAGATTGATTTAATTGTACTTTAAGGTCTGATAGCCTAGTTTACGTTCAAATATCGGTTCAAATTTCCCGTTTTCTTGAGAATTTTATAAGGGAGCCTTGATTTTAACGTGGTAGTTTGTTGTATCCTCTGAGACTTCTCTTTCTCATTGTTTAAATTAGTCATTACACAAGGTAGAAGAGATTTTAGTTAGCTTTATGGGTCTGTTTTTCAATTTCGCCTTTTCTCCAGTCGAGAAATTTTGTTGCATAAACGGCCATAGAACCATAATGTGTTTGGCACGGAAATTCTTCACATTCGCCACATGAGGTTATCCGCTTATTATTTACACATTTAAAATATGGACATTTAGCTCCTGCGATAGAACATCCTCCACACTTCTTAAGGATGTATAATTTACAGGCACCACAATAGATTCCACACTTACCAATTAACTCTTTCTTAAACTCCACTCAAACCTCTACCTCTATCTTTCTAGGATATGTCATTACGATTTTTAAGAATTTGTAATAACAACAAAAAGAAGAGTCAATCTGGATAAGGCCCAAATACAAAAATAGACGAAAAGTTGGTAGTCCTGTTGAGAATCGAACTTCGGTTTTATTTGTAGCCTGTTACCGTTTCTTCCAGTTAGGTAAAGTTTTATAGTTTTGAATGTGCTCATGAATGTTTGGCGGTGGGTCTTAGGCGGGGGGCTAGGGGTCCCCTGAACCGTAAACCCTCTACACGACGGGCCGAAAGCTGGGGCTGAGGCACCCGTGACCGCCAAAACCTCCTATTTCCGAAGCAGTGACTACCCGTCCCTTGGGGCTGGCGGTCATCGGGCAACTTCCGTAGGGAAGTTGTCTCCGATGTTAATCAGGCGAACTTGGCCAGGCCCGGGAGGGAGCAACCTAAGTCTGGACGTTCAGCGCTCAAGGGGGTGCGGGTACGAGTGTAGGGCTTGGGGGGTTTGGCGGATTCTGGGTGTCGAACTCCAGTGACCCACCGCCTTTGAAAAGCCTAGAGGGGGGCTAGCCCCGTATTGGCGTTTTCTGCGCTTAAAATTTCAAATCGGCTTAGCCTAAATTTTGGAAAATGCTAAATGTTTTTACGCTGATAGGTTTTAGCATGAAATTTAACGAACTTCGGAAAGACTATCTGCTTGACCGTTGGGTTGTTATCGCCACAGAACGAAGCAGAAGACCCACAGACTTTGCAAAAAAGAAAAGAGAAAAAGCCAAAGCAGGCGTTTGTCCTCTCTGTCCAGGCAACGAACACATGACGCCGCCAGCAGTTTTAGTCTATTTAAAATCTGGAAGAAAAATCAGAAAGGCTAAAGACGAAAACGGCTTTAGACACAAAAACTGGGTTATACGTTGTGTACCTAACCTTTATCCAGCTTTCACCCCGCCAAAACAGAAAACCAGCAAAAAAGGAACAGCTAAGCATGAAGGTTTGGCTGCAGCTGTGGGACATCACGAAGTTTTAGTAGAGTCGCCCCGACACAACGAGCATCCAGCAGACGCAAAAATTCAACAACTCACATATGTAATCAACGCCTATAGGGACAGACTAAAGGAGCTTGCATCAAAACCCTACGTGAAGTATGTTTCAATCTTTCGCAACCACGGTTTAGAAGCTGGAGCCTCCCTTTCTCACGCTCACAGCCAAATAATCGCCACGCCGTTCGTTCCATCACTAGTGCAAAAAGAATTAAAAGCCAGCAGAAAATTCTGGAAAATTCTGGAAACAAAACAAAAAATGCGTCTTCTGCAACATCATAGAAAACGAAAAGAAAGGCCCAAGACTTATTTTGGAAAACTCCAATTTTGTCGCTTTTGCTCCTTGGGCAAGTGTCAACCCAATGGAATTCTGGATTTTCCCCAAAAAACACGAAACATCGCTCTTAGATATGCCACAAAACAAGGTAGAGACTTTAGCTCAAACCTTAAAAACATGTCTTAGGGCGTTGAAAAAGCTGGTGAACGACCCGCCCTACAATTATGGTTTTCACATGGCTATAGGCAAGGAAGCCAGAAAATACTATCATTGGCACTTGGAAGTTTATCCGAAACTTGCCATTTGGGCAGGCTTTGAAAAAAGCACCGGCATGTACATAAACACGGTCACGCCAGAAACCGCTGCCGAAAGCCTACGCGAAACAATTTCACAATAAGGCTTGCAGAACTTCTTTCTCATGTTTTGGTCTAACCTGCATTATGTCTTCCACATACGCCCTAAAAGGTTCAGCAACACTCCACGCTTGAGCTATACATCCTCTAGGCGTATGCGGAGAGTCTCCATCGAAAATTTCGCTGACTGTGCCAAGGCCAGCCCTATAAACATGCTTGGTAAATAAAGGCAAAAGAAAATTCCTTAACGCATATTCCCGTCTGTAATCGGCGTAACCTTTAGTTTTAAGAAATGCTGTCGTGAAGGGGCCTAGAAGCCAAGGCCAGACAGTACCATTGTGGTAGGCTTTGTCTCGGCTGATTCTGTCACC
>PIXZ01000051.1:1105-8641 GCA_003601605.1 Candidatus Bathyarchaeota archaeon | reverse complement strand
CAATAGAAAACAACACGCTGCACATAACAAGACAGATGTATGGTGGAAAAGTGAATGCTAATGCGGTGCTAGCCAAAGCAGAAAGCTACATAGTTACAGTACGCCAAGCAGCCTTCACAGCCCAAAAACCCGAACCACCAGTAAACGGTCAAATCCTAGAAAAGCCATCACCACTGACAGAAGAGCCAACAACAAAACGTTTCATCGAATACGTTCTGCCACCACCCGGCGGAGTGGACATAACAGAAGCAGAAAAACTCGTAGCCATAGGCAGAGGAATAAAAGACCAAGCCAACATGTCCATAATAGAAGAGTTGGCGAACACCCTAGGCGCAGCAGTAGGATGCTCCCGCCCCATAGTAGACAAAGGGTGGCTGCCAAACGACAGGCAAGTAGGCAGTTCAGGAAAAACTGTTAAGCCAAAACTTTACATAGCTATAGGCATAAGCGGAGCCTTCCAGCACGTCTTAGGAATGAAAAACTCCGACTTGATAATAGCTATAAACAAAGACCCTAACGCGCCTATATTCAACTTTTCGGACTACGGCGTAGTAGAAGACTTGTTCAAAATAGTGCCAGCCTTGAAAAACAAGATAAGCGAGTTGAAGTCTTAAAAGGTCAAGGGAGAAAAGAAGATGAAGTTTAAGCTAACCGAAGAACAGCAAGAAATAAAACGTGCAGCCAGAGAATTTGCAGAAAAAGAGCTAACACCAGAACTTGCATTAGAATACGACCAAAAAGAAGAATTCCCCATGGAATTATACAAAAAAGCTGCTCAACTCGGATTCACAAGCATGCGCATCCCCTGCGAATATGGTGGACAGGGCTACGGCGTCTTGGAAGACTGCATAGTAGTAGAAGAATTGTGCCGTGTAGACCCAGGATTAGGTGTTGCAGTATCCCTAGGAAACCTCATGATTCCCGACGTTCTACTAAAACATGGCACAGAAGAACAAAAACAGAAGTATATTCCGCCGCTAGCTAAAGGCGAAAAAATATCAGCTGCCGCTTTCACAGAGCCAGAACATGGAAGCGACATAACTCGTATGGACACTACAGCCGTGAAAAGCGGAAACGAATGGATAATAAACGGTGACAAGCAGTTTATAACCAACGCGCCTATAGCCGACATTTTCATAATTCTTTGCCAAACAGACCCGAATGCGCAGCCTTCCTATAGAGGACAAAGCCTTTTCCTAGCAGAAAAAGGAATGCAAGGGCTAGAAGCAACAAAACTTCATGGAAAGATGGGAATAAAACCATGCGTGACGGGTTCGCTGTCTCTATGCGATTTACACGTTCCAGAAACAAATCTTGTAGGCGAACTCAACAGGGGCTTTTATTATACTCTTGAACTTTTCGACGAAACACGCATGACCGTTGCAGCCCAAGCCGTTGGTATAGCTCAAGGAGCCTTTGAAAAAGCCTTGGCTTACGCGAAAACACGTAAACAGTTCGGTCAACCCCTAATCAACTTTCAAGGAGTCTCCTTTAAACTGGCGGAAATGGCAATAAAAATAGAGGCTGCACGAATGTTAACCTACAAGGCTGCATGGCTGTATGACAATGAAAAACCAAGTCCCGTGGCAACTTCCATGGCTAAAGCCTACGCCAGCCGCGTGGCTATGGAAGTAACAGACGACGCTATTCAAATATTCGGCGGATACGGCTATTTGGCAGACTATCACGTGGAACGCTTCCATCGCTGTGCTAAAATAACCGAAATCTACGAGGGGACAAGCGAAATTCAAAAGCTAACCATAGTGAACTACCTTAAAAAGCAACCTTAAACATCCCCCTTATTATTTTGAAAGCCTAGTTTAAAGGCAAGTAAGCAACCTTTTTCTTTATCCTCCACTCTTTTTCCCACTCAAAATAGAGGAGACAGTCCATGAGAAAAGTGGCAATTATAGGTGTAGGTCACTCGAAATTCGGAAACAGAAACGACGTTAACGTTGCAGAACTAACCTTCGAAGCTGTTAAGCCGTCTCTCGAAGATGCTGGCATAACCGCAAAAGACGTGGAATTCATGGCTTTAGGCTCTGCTGGAGCCGGCGCATGGTGTGAAGAGCTTATCCCAGCAGTGGTTGCTGCAGAATATTGCGGCTTAAAAAAGCCAGGACTGGTTCGATGCGAAGCTGCATGCGCCAGTGGAAGCGCCGCATTCTTCACGGCTTACTCGGCGATTGCGAGTGGACAAGCGGAGATTGCCATGGCTTTAGGTGTGGAGAAAATGAAGGAAGTCGACACTCCGACTGCCATGGAGTGGATTGGAAGGGCGGGATACTACCTTTGGGAGTTCCACAATTTTGGACTAACCTTTCCCGCTTACTACGCCTTGTATGCAAATGCGCACATGGCAAAGTTTGGAACAACAGAAGAGGATTTAGCCCTAGTGGCTGTTAAAAATCATAAGTATGGCGCTATGAACCCTGTAGCCCATTTTCAAAAACAGATAACGGTTGATGACGTGCTTTCTTCTACGGTTATCGCTTCGCCCCTGAAACTTTTTGACTGCTGCCCCATAACAGATGGTTCAGCCTCCGTAATTCTCGCATCAGAAGAGAAGGTTAAGGAATTAGGCATTGACACCCCAGTTTGGGTTGCTGGAATAGGCTACTCTTCTGGAACAGCAAACATGAGTAAAAGACCAGACTATGTGGGATTAGACGCAAGCGTAAAAGCAGCTCAAATGGCCTACAAAAAGGCAAAGGTAACCCCAGACCAAATAGAATTCGCAACAGTTCACGACTGCTTCACAATAGCCGAAATAATGGCATACGAAGACATAGGCTTCTGCAAAAAAGGCGAAGGAGCCAAACTAATCCGAGAAGGACAAACAGAAATCGGTGGAAAAATACCCGTAAACATGGACGGAGGCCTAAAAGCAAAAGGCCACCCTATCGGAACAACAGGCTGCTCCATGATATACGAGGTAACCAAACAGCTTAGAGAAGAAGCCATAGAAAAAAGTAGGCAGGTTCCGCTGAAAAACTACATTGGTTTAGCCCATAACGTGGGTGGAACAGGCCACTATTGTTACGTAACCATTCTAAGGAGGTGAGCATCGTGTCAGGTGTGCCTTCAATAAGGTCTAGGGAGATAAAAATTGTTCAAAACATACCTATAAGTAAGACTTTGAAGTTTTGGGAAGGACTAAAAAAAGGAAAGGTTTACGCCACAAAATGTGTTAAATGCGGCAAACTTCATTTTCCACCGTCAGCCGACTGCTCAGAATGTTTATCTTCAGAAATGGATTGGATAGAGCTCAGCAGCGAAGCGGAAATTGAAACTTTCACCCATGTTGTTGTTAGACCAGCCTCTTTTCAACAACACAAGCCGTACACGGTGGCTATTGGAAAACTGAAGGAAGGAGTAAAAGTTCTCGCATGGTTAACTGGATTTAAAATGTCAGAAATCCGAGTGGGCATGAAAGCCAAACTCGTGGCTAAAACCACGCTTGAAGGAAACCTAACCTACGAGTTTGTCCCTCTCTAATAGGATATTGCTCTTCTAAAAGAAAAAGGGCGGCAACGAAAACTTAAGTTATGCTGGTTCGTTAATTTTCTTCCCAGTCTTTTTTGTCCACTCACTTAAAGGTATTGCAAACTGTTTTTCCACATTGCTTCTGTGAATGCTGTTATATGTGCAGAAAGACCTTATTTTCATGTCTGGAGTTGCATAGTGGATGGCGCATCTTTGCACGCGGTCTAAATCAAAATTCCAGACGTCTTGGAAGTGCATTATTCCAATCATGATTATTCTTCGCATAAACTTGCCTAACGCCTCATAGCTTCCCTTCATAATAACATCTTTGAGTAATCCCCGAATAATTCCTGATTTGACCATAGGCAAAAACTTCAATAGTTTCATTTTAGCCATGGTTTTCTTGCCCTTCAAACCAGTGTAGTAAACATCCCAAAATATCTCTGCAAACTTGTCCACATCAACATACTTTGTTATAGGCTGGTAAGAACCATCCTTTTCAATAACTAGAAATGTGGCAGCTCCGCACATGGGATGCATTGTAAATTCGGGGTAAACCCTATTCTTTACTACACCCATTCCTTTGGAAACTGGGACAGGCCAGTTTACGGGTCTCCAGTCCCATCGGGAAACGACACCGTTTGTCTGTTCTTCTATGAGTTTGAGTGTGTCAGGTATGGTGATTCGCATTTTTCGCATTTCTTCTTTTCTAGCTCTTCCAGCCATAGATATGGGCTGAATGTTGACGCAGCGGACAACATCATGGTTTTTTATGGCATACTGGATTATGTCGCCTAGGTCTTTGTCGTTAACGCCTTTTGCTAAAGTAACCACCAAAACAATGGATTCCAAGCCTAATTTTCTTGCGTTTTCTATGACTTTCTGTTTTATGGGAACAAGGTCTGTTCTTGCTCTCGTCTTTTTGTAGATTTCCTCTCTCAAACCGTCGAACTGAAGATAAAGTGTGCTTGTTCCAGCGTCTAAAAGCTTTTTAAAATAGTCTATGTCCTCTGCTATTCGCAGCCCATTAGTGTTAACCTCAATATGCTTTATTCCAGCTTTCTTTGCTTCTCTTATTAGGTCTGGCAAGTCATTTCTTATGGTGGGTTCTCCTCCGCTGAACTGTAGGGCATTGCAAGCCCATGGACTGTTAGCTCTAAAAAGTTTAATCATATCCACAATTTGCTCATAAGAAGGCTCGTAAACGTAGTTTGCGGCTCCAGCGTAAGCGAAACAGATGGGACAAGCCATGTTACACCTGTTTGTAACATCTATTATTCCTAAAATAGTGGGCGTCTTGTGTTGGGGGCATAAGCCACAGTCGAAGGGACAGCCTTTAACAATTTTTGTGTGGGGGTTTTCTAAACCGTTTCCAATATAGCGAGAGTTATACCATTCTTCATAAAACCATTTGAAAAGTTCAGCGTCTCCCCAGTAAACGTCTTCAAATTTTCCGTGTTCTGGACAGGTTTTTTCTAAGTAGATTACGCCTTTTTCCTCGTAAATTCTCATGGGTATTCTTTTGAGACATTCTGGACATAGGCTTGTAGAATAGGTTTCAAACCTGTTTACTTCCTGTTGCTTTGACATTTAGGGTTCCACCCTTAAACGAAACGCTGTCAATTATACACCAGATTTAAAAATTAAACCATATAAATCTTGTAGTAAAAAACCACACACTAGGTGTGCACACATGAACCACAGAATAGTCTTAAGCGATGAGCTCCGTAACTTCGTAGAAACCCGCTTAAGGGTTAATCTTGAAGGAATAGAGGAAACACTGCGCCAAATATTTCAAGTTCAAGAGTTAAGCGTTGAAGACCTAAAAGAAACCATGCGAAGCCTCGAAGAAAGCTTCAACCTTCTATCCCAAAAATGGAACCTTCAAATACTCTACATACTCTTCCTCAGAAAAACAGCCAGCTTCGGCGAACTAAAAAGAATTCTAGGCGTAAACTCCCGCACACTATCAGACAAACTGAAAATTTTAACCCAAGGCAAATACATCCACAGAAAAGTGGAAGAAGGACCACCATTAAAGGTGAGATACTCCCTAACAAAACTTGGACGCGACACAATTCTCCTCGCACTTCCATTCCTATACTACGCAAGCGGACACTTAACATAAAAGCAACATGAATAAACGCTTTTACAAGCTCAAAATTTAAGTTAAACATTAAAATGGTTCTAGGACAGGAGCACCAACGAAGTGCGTTTAAAAATTAAGGTAACAGGCATAATTCAAGGAGTAGGCTTCCGCCCATTCGTCTATCGTATCGCAGTGAAAAACAAGCTTAAAGGCTACGTTAAAAACCGTGGAGACGCTGGAGTAGAAATTCTAGTAGAGGGGGCTAGCGAAAATATTAAAAAATTTTTGGCAAATTTGAAAGGAAAAAAGCCGCCCCTTGCCCAAATCCATGAAATTATAACGGTAAAGCTTAGCGGAGAGGAAAAGTATGAGCGTTTTGTCATTCAAAAAAGCAGCAGCGAAACAGAACTTTCAGGCTCTGTTATTCCACCAGACATAGCCATATGCAACGAATGCCTAAAAGAGCTTAGAAACCAAAAAGACCCGCGGCATGACTATTTTTTCATTACCTGCACGGATTGCGGTCCAAGATACACTATTATTGACAAGCTTCCATATGACCGTGAAAACACAACCATGCGAGATTTCCCCATGTGCAGTTTCTGCCAAAGCCAATACCAAAACCCCTTGGACAGACGTTTTCACGCTCAAACCGTGGCTTGCCCCAAATGTGGACCAAAAGTTTATCTAACAAATTCTGAAGGCGAATTAATCAGCTGCAAAGACCCAGTGAGAGAAGCGGGAAAACTTCTTTCCGAAGGCTTCATAGTTGCAATCAAAGGTTACGGCGGCTTTCACGTAGCCACCTCAACAATTAAAGACCAGCCCTTAGCTAGGCTTAGAAGGGTTAAGCATAGAAAGCAAAAACCGTTTGCCATTATGGCTCGAAGCGTAGACGCCATAAAAACCTTTGCAACAGTAAACCCGAAAGAAGAAGAAATTTTAACCTCTTACACCCGTCCCATAGTTTTGCTAAACAAGAACAGAGAATATTATCTTTCAGATTTGATTGCACCTGGCTTGCACAATATCGGCGTTATGCTGCCTTACACAGGCTTACATTACATGCTTTTCGACGAGGTGGACGACCCCGCCTTCGTTATGACAAGCGCAAACCCACCTAATCAGCCTATAATCAAGGATAACGATGAAGCTTTAAAACAGCTTGGCAACACTGTGGATTATTTCTTATTTCACAACAGGCAAATAGCCCACAGATGCGACGATTCAGTAGTACGCTTACACGGGAAAAGTTTGGTTTTTATAAGGCGTTCGCGGGGTTATGCTCCAGCCCCAATAATGCTTAAAGAGAAAGCTGAAAGGTGCACAGTAGGCTTGGGTGGTGAGTTAAACAATACTGCGTGCGTTTTACTGGAGAAAAAAGCTTTTCTTTCTCAGCATATTGGCGATGTAGAAAACATTGAAACAAGAGAATTTCTGGAAAAAGCAGCACAACATCTAGTCAATTTAACAAACAGCAAAGTAGAAGTCATAGCATGCGATTTACATCCAAAATTTACAACAACAAAACTTGCGCGGGATTTAGCTGAACAGAACGGTTGGCAGCTAGTCCAAGTGCAACACCATTACGCGCATGTTGCAGCTTTGATGGCAGAACACAACCTAAAAGAAATTGTGGGAATATGCTGCGACGGATACGGATACGGTGTTGACGGCGAAGCATGGGGCGGCGAAATAATAATTGGAACAAAAAACCCACCCTACTTCAAAAGATTGGGACATCTGGAAAAACAGCCTCTAATAGGCGGAGACCAAGCTACACGGTACCCGTTAAGAATGGCTGCAAGCATACTTCACAAAAAAGTTGACGTGAAAAAATGGCTTCAACAACACAAAAAACACTTTCCCCACGGCGAAACAGAAATCCAAATACTCATGCGTCAACTTGAAAAAACAAGTAACGCCGTAAACACCACAAGTTGCGGAAGAATTTTAGACGC
>PIXZ01000051.1:0-1013 GCA_003601605.1 Candidatus Bathyarchaeota archaeon | reverse complement strand
GTGCTTGGGCTAAAACCAGAAATAAAGGGTAACGTGCTCAACACCACGCAAATGGTTTTAAAAATTTTTGAAAACAAAGAGAGATATTCCAAGACGGATTTGGCTTACTCTGCACACGCTTATTTGGCTAGAGGCTTAGCCACATTAGCCATAGAAAAAGCCTTAGAAAACGGCGTAAAAAATGTGGGTTTTTCAGGCGGAGTCGCATGCAACCAAATTTTGACTTCTAACATGCAGAAAATTGTGGAAAAGGCTGGGTTAAAATTCTTTGTTCACAAGGCTGTTCCGCCTGGGGATGGCGGTTTATCTTTTGGTCAAGCTGTTGTTGGAGGATTTCTAACTATTTAACCATAACCAATTTATTAATCTCTCTTTTCTTTTCCTTCTGATAACTCATGTGCTTGGCTATACCAGCGAAAATTGTAAGCATAGAAGAAGACAAGGCGAAAGTAGATTTCGGTGAAGGCGTCTTAAGAGAAGTCAACATAACCCTTGTAAACGCCCAAGTAGGCGACTACATCCTCGTCCACGCGGGCTACGCCATCCAAGTTTTAGACGAAAAAGAAGCGTTAGAAACCATACGCTTATGGAACGAAATTCTAGAGGCAGAAGCTGAAGTTCCATCTAAATGAAAAGTTGAAAAAGGAAATGAGTGGAAAATTACGGTTCAGAGACCCAGAATTAGCAAAACGCGTAGCTGAAAAAATACATAAAATCGCACCTAAAAGGGACTTAGTGAAAATCTGCCATGTTTGTGGAACCCATGAATGGACAATCACCCATTTTGGCATACGCAGCCTTTTACCCTCAAACATCGAAGTTATCGCTGGACCGGGCTGTCCAGTCTGCGTGACCCCTGCTTCTGAAATTGATGAGGCAATACTGTTGGCTAGAAAAGGCGTAACAGTTACATGTTTCGGCGATGCGCTGCGTGTTCCCGGTTCGGAAAATTCTTTGTTAGATGCTAAAGCTGAAGGAGCCGATGTTCGCGTTGTCTACAGTGTCAGCGATGC
>PIXZ01000006.1 GCA_003601605.1 Candidatus Bathyarchaeota archaeon | reverse complement strand
ATACCGTAGAGATCAACCACGTTTGAGACTTTAACGTAAATTGTAAATGTGGAGCCTACAGGTTGAGAAACAGAGGGTGGGTCTACGAAAAGTACTGTCGAAGTTTTACTGTAAATTGCGCTTGTGCTAATTGTTGACGCGTAAATTGACACTAACAGTATACCTACCACTATCGAAGTAACTATTGCAATTTTCTTCATTTTCTCCTATTCTCCTCTATCTTTTCAGCAAATGTGTTTTCTAGAATAGATGTATAAATAAGTTAGCTAAAGTTTTGTATACTTTTGTATACCATCAGTCGCTCTTGAAGCCTCTACCACATTATGCAAAAATTCTGATAGGATTACTCAAACGTTTATCATCTACTTTTATGCCTAAACCATTCTGTTTAGGAAAAATTCTCATCGAGTTTTTAACTTTGATTCCGCCTTTTTTCACGAGTTTGTCTTTTTGGAGAAGGTTAGAGTCTAAATCGGCGTATTGAATGTTTTTGACTGCTGCGGCAAGATGAGTTCCCGCAGCTATGCCTATATCTGATTCGCCCATACATCCAATCATGCATGGTATTCCAGCAGCTTCTGCTATAGCAGCAATTTTTCTTCCTTTCAGTATTCCCCCGCTTTTCATAAGCTTAATGTTTATCAAATCCACGGCTTCGGCTTGTATTAGGCGTAAAGCATCTTCAGGTGAGTGAACGCTTTCGTCAGCCATTACGGGTATTGGCGAGTTTCGCTTAACTTCGATTAAGCCTTTCAAATCTTCCGCTGGAACTGGTTGCTCTGCAAATTCGATGTTAAACTTTTCCATTTTGTTTAATACTTCTACGGCTTGTTTAGGTGTCCATCCCTGGTTTGCGTCAATCCTTAACTCTATATTTTCGCCGACTGCCTCGCGAATCCTTTTTATACGCTCTAAATCTTCCGTGGGGTTGACGCCGACTTTCACTTTTAAAGCCTTGAACCCTTTCTTAACGGCTTTTACGGCGTCTCTAGCCATTTCCTTGGGCGATTTTATGCTTAGGGTTATGTCTGTTAAAACTTCTGTGCGGTAACCACCCATCAGCATGAAGAGAGGTTTGCGGGCTGTTTTTCCAAGAATATCATGCAAAGCGATGTCGATGGCAGCTTTAGCTGAGGGGTTCCCCTTAACAAGAGAGTCCATAAGCTCGACGTCTTGCTCTATTCTCAAAGGACACTTGCCAAGTAGTTTTGGAGCAATTTTACCGAGAACTTTAACCACGGTTTCTGGAGTTTCACCTGTCACCCTTTCTGAAGGTGAAGCTTCACCCCAACCTACAACATCATAATCTGTAAGTATTTTTACGATAATATTGCGGCTTTCAGTGGATGCGCCCGGAGCAATTCTGAAGGGTTCTTTATAGGCTAGGTTTACACGGTATATTTCAATTTGTTGAATCCCCAATTTGAAACACGCCACAAATAGTTTTGCTACTTGCAATGAAAAACTTTACTAAAACTCTTCTTCAGTCTTTTTTCTACGTCTTCTTAATCCCTTAAACTTCAACTTCGCTGTTAGAATTTTCTCTGTGGCAAATAAGCGTGAAGCAGCATACATCAAAACTATTGTGAAGACAGCAACGTAAACTATGCCGAAAATGGCAGTCCAGTAGTCGCCCATTATCACCGCCTTGGAAGCTATGATTGGGTGGCTGTAGGGAATAGCGTAGAAAACCATCTGTAAAGCGAAGGGTAAAGAGCTAATGTCCAGATACATCAAGGCGAGGGCTGGGATGAAAATCACTGGGTAAATGTAGCCAACAAGAGACTGGGCGCCTCGCACGTCCTCTGCAAAAGCAGAAATAATAACAGCTAGGGCTAAAGCAGAAATCAGAGTGACAAAAAGCGAAATTCCCAAAAGTAGATATCCGAAAAGCGAAGGAACCAAGCCTAGAGAAGCTAAATCTACGGATATTTCTGCTGGAATCTGCATGGTGAAGGAAAAGAGCATGTAGTTGTAGCCTATCATAAAGGCTAAGGCGCCAACAGCGGCCACGATGATAGAGCCTGACAATTTTCCCATAAGAATGGCGAAACGGTCCATGGGCAACGTTAACAAGGTTTCCAAAGTTTTCTCTTCCTTTTCCATTGCTACGGAAGTTGCGGCAATCTGCATAGCAACCTGCAACAAAATCATAATAGTTATTGGTAGGGCTATGGACTGGGACATCATTAAACCGGAAAGCGACGCTGGGTCTACACCTTGTTTGATTTCGCCTTTAATAATGGATGATTTTTCAGTAAGCACGATGTCTGGAGCCTGAATTCTATTAAATTGGTGTACTAAGTTGTCGATTAGTGAAGCGCCTATGCCTTCAAAGATTCCGCTTCCAGTGAAGACGCCGTAAAATTTCAAAGTAGCGGTTATTGTGGAGTTGACATTAAGGTGTTGGGTTACGTTTTCGCTAAAGCCTTTTGGGATTTCGATTATCTGTGTAGTATTATAATGAGAAAGCAGCTGTTGAACTACTTCATCAGTAAGACTTGTTACGTTTTTTTCTACGTAAACTTTAGCTGTAGAATTTAGCAGATTAACAAACTCTTGAGACCATTTTCCTCCATCATTGTCTATGACTAAGACTGTAGCCTTTTGAGCTTGTTCTTGGGCTGTCTGTACTGAATAACTCATAATCCCGCCTAAAACAGGAAATATTATTAATGGAACTATTATCATTCCAAGCAGTATTTTCGGGTCTCTTACAAGTTCCTTAAGCTCTTTTATGAGAATGTTGAAGAAGCCTTTAAGCAAGTCCAACCACCTTTGCAAAGACCTCTTCAAGATTTGCACTGTCAAACTTTTCCTTCAATTCTTTTGGGTTTCCTTCCGCAACAATTTTGCCCTTGTTAAGCAAAGCCACCCTATCGCATAAATGCTCAACTTCAAGCATGTTATGGCTTGAAAGCAGAACAGTCACACCATGCTCCTTAACATACCGTTTAATAATTTCCCTAACATGAAAAGCGTGCAAAACATCTAAACCGCTTGTAGGCTCATCTAAAACCGCAAGCTTAGGCCTAGTCATCAAAGCTCTAGCAACGAGAAGCCGCCGCTTCATACCCTTACTGTAACCCTTAGTCTTATCCTTCAAACGCTCACCTAAACCAGTAATTTCAGCCGCCTCTTCAACCATTCTACGCAATTCGCTCTCATCCTTAGCGTTAAACTTAGCCATAAACTCTAAATACTCCCAACCAGAAAGATGCCGGTAAGCTCCAGCCTCTTCAGGAAGATAAGTTATAATTTTACGCACTTCCGCCGCCTCTTCAACAACGTCTAAACCGAAAACACGGACAGTTCCAGAAGTAGGCAATAACAAGGTGGAAACAATTCTTAAGGCGGTTGTTTTCCCAGCTCCGTTAGGGCCGATAAGCCCGAAAATCTCGCTGGGTTTAACCTTAAAACTTAGCTTGTTTAGTGCATGAATGTCGCCGAAAACTTTAACCACGTTAACGGCTTCTACAGCTAGACTCAATTTTGGAGACACCGGACCTTAAACACTTTATTAGACATTAAAAAGCATTATGCCATATTATAACGGTTTAATTGTAAAATTGCGATTGCAAGCCGTTCAGATTGAAATTTTGTGGTGGGGTAGCTGGGATTTGAACCCAGGACCGCCAGCGCCCCAGGCTGGTATCCTTGACCACTCTAGCCAGAACTGGACCAAGATACCCAGATTTCTGGAAGCTAGACGACTACCCCACTGACTGGAATTAATGAAAGTTGTTAATCCTTATTTTCTTTTCTTATCAGAGACTATTGTAGAAACTTTTAATAGAAAAGGCATTTGATATAACGGTTTACTAATCAAGGAGGAATTGGCTTAACCGATGCCTATTGAAAAGGGCTTCATCAGCGGTTTTATAGTGTTAGGTTTTGTCATTTTTATAGCTGGTTTTTTGGCGGGTATGCTTGCAGTCGCCTTAGTTTCTGTGGAAATGGATTTTGCAGCGGGTTTTATGATTTTTTCCTTAGGGTTTATCATTGGTTTGCTCGCAATCACAATGGTGTTGATAAGGCTGAAGTTTACTAAAATGGAAAAGCAGAGTGAAGGGCAAAGTTAATCGTGATTTTCGTTCTCTTCATTTTCCTTTTTCAGGCTTTTTGTGGAAACTTCTCGAATCAAAGGCTCTTTTCTGCCACCTTCTATCTCTATTTCCGCATTGGGATACTGCTGCTGAAGCTGTCTCTTAAGCATGTCTACATCTGTATCTTTTCCGACCTTCGCTCGAACTTTCGTTCCTTCAGGAGTTTGCACAACACTTATGGAATACCCACTTTTCGGCAATTCCTCAAAAAACCTGTCTATATCGCCAAATAAAGAGTCTCCGAAAAGTTCGTCTGTTAAGCTTCGTTTCTTACGGAAAGACATAGCTGCGTTCCCCCGAAATAACTGAAGAAAAACTCATGCTTAAAAATTTAATTAGTTGGCACAGACTTTAAGAAGTGTAGAAGTTTGGTGAAAAAATGAGCAAAAAAGTTGTATTGCTTATGGGTTCAGGAAGGGACATGGAGTTCTGCCAAAAAATAGCAGATTATCTAAAAGCTTTCGGCATAGACTACAAATTCCGCGTTGCTTCTGCTCACAAAACTCCAGAGAAAGTTCTGGAAATCCTTAAAGAATACGAAAATGAAAAGGTTGTTTACATTACCGTGGCAGGCAGGTCTAACGCTTTAAGCGCTTTCGTAGATGCACATACTTCGAAGCCTGTAATTGCTTGTCCACCATACTCCGAAAAATTCGCTGGAGCAGACATATACTCTTCACTTAGGGTTCCCAGCGGAATAGGCTCCTTAGTAACTATCGAACCAGAAGGCGCAGCTATTGCTGCTGCAAAAATTTTCGCTTTAGAAGATGAAGAACTAGCGAAACGGGTTAGAGAATATCAGTTAGAAAAGAAAAGAGAAGTTGAGAAAGCCGACGAGTCTGTTAAAAGCTGAAATAGGCGGAAAAGTCATGGGCAGCGTGAAAGATTTAGAAGTGATTAAAAAGCCAACGAAAGATAAGATGGGTGTTGGAAGATTCCACTTTTCCGATAGGTATTCAGTTTTTGACTGGGGAGAAATGCCAGACCACATTCAAGGCAAAGGCGCAGCCCTATGCCTCATGGGAGCCTATTGCTTTGAAAAACTTGAAGAAAAAGACATAAAAACCCACTATAGAGGATTAGTCACGAAAGAAGGAAAAATTGTAACTTTTGAAGAGTTGAAACAGCCGACAAACGTTATGGAGTTTAACCTTGTAAACGTTATTAGACCTAAAATTTACAGAGAAAACGAGAAGTTTAGATACGATTACAGCATGTTTACTCCCAACCTTAAAAATTACCTTATCCCATTGGAAATAATCTACAGAAACGGACTACCAGAAGGCTCCTCAGTTTTTAAGAGACTTGCACAAGGCAAAATAACCCTAAAAGATTTAGGACTAGACCATTATCCAAAACCAGGTGAAAAACTTTCAAAGCCAATATTCGACGTAAGCACAAAACTTGAGGAGACAGACCGTTATGTCACTTGGGCGGAAGCGCAAAAAATTGCTGGCTTAACAGACAACGAAATTGAAGAAATGAAAAACGTTCTTACGAAAGTAAACGATATAATCACTGCGGTTGCTTCTAGGGCAGGTTTAGAGAATGAGGATGGAAAAATAGAGTTAGCTTTCGACCCTGAGAGGAGACTTATGGTTGTGGATGTTGTCGGAACACTGGATGAATGCCGATTTACCTATAGTGGACTTCATGTAAGCAAAGAGGTAGCCAGAAAGTTTTATCGGAAAACAAAATGGTATAAGGATGTGGAAGAAGCAAAGAGAAAAGCAGAGGCTCAAGGGATAAAAGATTGGAGAAACATTTGCAGGTCAAAGCCGCCGCCACTAGACCAGCGGCTTAAAAGGCTAATAAGTGAAATGTATATGGCTGCTGCCAACGAGTTAACAAATCGCCAACTGTTTGAGACGCCAACTCTTGCAGAAGTTATAGAAAAATATCGAAAATATTTGGAGGAAAATCTATGATTAGAAATAAAATTAGAAACATAATTTCGGAATACAGTCCACGAAACATTAGAATAGGCGTGTTAGGCTCTCATTCAGCCCTTGAAATTGCCCACGGAGCTAAACAGGAAGGTTTCGAAACCGTCGTTGTATGCCAGAAAGGACGCGAAAAAACATATACAATCTACTACAGAAACTTATTCGACCACGTTCTACTTCTTGACAAGTTCTCCGATGTCGTAAGAGAAGACAACCTGCAAAAACTCGTCGAACTTGGCACAGTATTTGTGCCAAACCGCTCTTTCTCCGTCTATGTGGGATACGAAAACATCGAAGAAAAATTTAGCGTGCCAATCATGGGCAACCGTTACATGCTTAAAATTGAAGAGCGCAACTTTCCTAGAAACCAGTATTACCTGCTGAGAAAAGCTGGAATACCAACACCTAAAAGCTTCGGTTCTTACAAAGAAATAGACTGCTTAGCAATTGTAAAAGTTCCAGAAAAAGAAAGAAAAATAGAAAGAGCCTTTTTCTACGCCTCTTCTCCAGAAGAATTCGAGAAAAAAGCTGAAGACCGTGTGAGAAAAGGAATAATCAGCCGAGAAGATTTAGAGAAAGCCACCATAGAAGAATATGTTATAGGAGCAAAGTTTAATGCAAACTTTTTCTGGTCGCCCTTAACCGACGAAATCGACCTTCTAGGATTTGATAAAAGAATCCAAACAGACTTGGATGGAGTCCTAGACTTGCCAGCAGCGGAACAGTTAGAACTTGGAATCGCAACCCAAAACATTGAGATAGGACATTTAGGTGTAACAATGAGAGAAAGCCAAATAGAGAAAATATTTGAAGCTGGGGAACGCTTCGTAAAAGTTTGCAAGGAAGAATACCCGCCTGGAATAATAGGATTGTTCGCCCTTCAAGGAGCCATGACAAAAGAGTTAAAATTCTACGTCTTCGACGTCAGCCCCCGCGTCCCCGGATGCCCTTGTGTGGAGCCTACTTCGCCATATATGAAATACAAGTATGGAACAGAGGTGGGTCCTGGAAGAAGAGTTGCTATGGAGATAAAGAGAGCGGTTAAAGAGGATAGACTTGGGGAAATAGTGACATGATAACCAGAGAAGAGATAGCTGAAATATTGAGAAAGTATGATTTGGGAAAGTTGGCAATAGGGACGTTAGGCTCTCACTCGGCTTTAAACATTTTCAAAGGAGCGAAAGAGGAAGGTTTCAAAACAGTAAGTATTTGCAAAAAAAGCGACGCCATAATATACAAAAAATTTCCTTTAGCAGACGAAATAATATTTGTAGAAAATTTCAGCGAACTACTAAAGGATAAAATTCAAGAAAAACTTCGAGAATTAAACACGGTTCTAATTCCCCACGGCTCTTTCACAGCCTATCTAAGCACAGAAGAAATAACAGATAGACTCTACGTTCCTATGTTAGGAAACCGGCAGCTTCTCCACTGGGAGGCAGACCGCGAAAGACAGAAAAAATGGCTATCTAAAGCTGGACTTAAGCTTCCGAGAACTTTTAAAAAACCAGAAGAAATAGATACGCTTGTTATTGCTAAACTTCCCGGGGCGAAGGGTGGAAAGGGATATTTTCTGGCAAATTCTCCTAAAGCCTTCCAAAAAAAGGTTAATGAAATGATTAAACGCGGTCTTCTTGGTAAAGGAGATGTTGCTCGGATACATTTACAAGAGTATATCCTCGGCGTAAACGTTTACCCCCACTACTTTTCCTCAATCATAGGGAACGATGTGGAATTTCTTGGAGTGGATAGACGTTATGAGTCAGCTGTGGACACTATTGGGAGAATTCCAGCAGAAGAACAACTGGAAATAGGAATCAATCCCACCTACACCATAGTAGGTAACATTCCGATTACGCTTAGAGAGTCCCTTCTTCCAGAACTAATTCGAATGGGTGATAACGTGGTAAAAGCCTCAAAGGAGATAGCGCCTCCAGGGATTATAGGGCCGTTTTGTTTGGAAACTGTGATTACGGATAGTTTGGAAATATACACTTTTGAAATTTCAGCCCGTATAGTGGCTGGGACAAACGTTGGAATAGGAACATCGCCTTACGCCTATTTGAGGTATGGCGAAAAAATGTATATGGGAAGAAGGATAGCTTTAGAAATAAAAAATGCTGTGAAAGAGAAAAGGGTTAACGAAATAGTAACATGATTTGATAGAATTTTCTTCTATCGTATTTTTACATATGCTATTATAAACAGCCGAAGTTTAGTTTTTATAATAGGGGGAGAAGGGAGTTGACCGAGGCTTTCGGATGGATATTTGTAGACTTTATTCCTCTACTTTATGAAAAGAAGAGGGTAGCAAAACAGCTTCAAATCGAAACTTGGCTTGACCTTTCACAGCTTGTCAGAGAATTAGGAATTGAGAAACTGAAAAGAACGGATAAACGTGATAGAAAACCAAGTTACATAGTTTAAAGACCACAAGCCGCCAATATTTTCTCAAAATTTTCCCGCCTCTTATCAGCCTTATAAACTCTCAAAGCCTCAATTATTGTCTTTTTTTCTCTTACACCGATTTTCTCAGCCACCTTTTCAGCCACAAGCCCGCTAATGAAGAGAAATTGGCATATGGAAGTCACATTTGAAGGCTTACGATTAATGCTTGCACTTTCGAAATCTAGTATAAACGGCTTGTCTTCGCCATTTACAACCACATGTTTTGGCGCATGGCTTAATTCACCATGGTCTAACCCCGCCATGTCCAAACGCCAGCACTGCTCCAAAATTTCACGCAACACCATTTTTACTCGCATCTTTTCCACCGTTTTTTCAAGCCATGTTGGAAGCAGGTCTCCCTCCACATACTGCATTAAAAGGAAGTTTTTGCTAAAACCTAAAAGCTTAGGTCCAACACCAACCGAGTTCGCCTTTTTTAGCATTTCCGCTTCCATCCGCATATTAAAACGGTCAGCATCAACCCTACGAATCTTCAAAGCCGCCTTTTCTCCGTCAACATAGGCTATGACAACTATGCCGACGCATCCTTTACCCAAAACTGGAATGTTAAAAGCCTCTTTTTCACCGCTAAACTCTAATGCGTAAACCTTCAACTTCTGCAGTTCCTTTAAGCGTTTTCTTAATTCAGTTTTAGCGAGTTTTGGATAGCATATTATTGATGCATAGGGGTTGTTTTCTAGTTCTCGGATTGGTATCTTCAATGCAGCATCCTCGATTCTCAAATTACCCTCTTCACATACTCAAGAAAAACCGAGGGATGCGTAAAGAGTAAAGAGGGTTCAGTTATGCAGAGAAGATAGCAGCCATACTTGCTTGCTAATTTACAGTTTCTATACTTCTCTCTAAGCGCTCTTGCATTTTCAGAATACCACAATTCCTTAAGATTCTGTTTTAAGGCGTTACCAAGATATCCTTTAGGCACCCCCAATACACACATTGAAGTTACGTCACCATTGTAGCCTATACCCAACTGTGTAGAGAACGGATAGCACGTGTAATCTCTTTTTTCTCGGGTTATATTAAGAAACGCGTCCGTGTTAAGCACGGTTTTTCCAAACCCATTTTTCTTGTAATAAAGAAGCATTTCGGTAAAACGTCTTACAAAACTCCAGTCGCGTATTTTTAGCAAATTAGCATCTTCCTTACTCATGCTTCCCAAAATTGACCCTTCCGAAACTGGTGTCTCAAAAACCGGCTCAAAAGACGCTGTTGTGTCAAGCTCCTTTGCCATAAAAAGCAGTTTTCTGATGTCTTCTAGGCTGTGCTGGGCGGTTACAACACAGTTTATGTTAACAGCAATTCCATACCTTCGCGCTAATCGTATGCCTTCGATGGTTTTGTTTAACAAGCCGGGTAAGCCTCTAATTTTATCATGACGGGCATCTGGAAAGTCTATGCTTACATTAATGGAATCAACGAACCTATGCATTTCATGTATCCTTTTAGAAAGCAGATAGCCATTCGTTAAGAGAACTGTTGAAAAACCTGTTTGTTTGGCAAGTTTGAAAACTTCTGGGATATCTTTCCTTAACAGTGGTTCTCCGCCAGTTATTATGGAAATAACACAGCCTAAATCATAGCTGTCATTAAATATCTTCTTAATCTTATCTAAAGGCAAACCCAAAGACGGATTTTTTAATCTCCAATAGCCGCAAAAGCTGCATCTTGCATTGCAACGTTGAGTAATCTCATAACTTAGCAGAAAAGGCGTTGGATTCTTAAAAACAAAATTTCTAATCGAGCATTTCAGAAAATTTTTCAGGGAATAACCCTTAACCGAGTATCTCATGAGTTCATCAGACCTATGTATCCAGTTGAATGTTATGTACGAATTAAAGTTCACATCAATGTTATTTATAAACAACCTTACCATCTTATGACAAGCAAAATAAGCTTTGCTAAAAGCCATTTGGCATCGTAAAGTTAATAGGAGAAGACTGCTCTGTTGAAAGGGGAGTTGCAAAAATGCCGAAGTTTAGACAAACTGCAGAAATACTCAAACTCATGAGTAAAAAAGAGAACATACGTAACATTGGAATAATAGCCCACATAGACCATGGAAAAACAACCATGACAGACTCTCTGCTGGCTGAAGCTGGACTATTATCGCCTCGCATTGCCGGAGAAGCAAGAGCCCTTGACTACTTGGAAGAAGAACAGAAAAGAGGAATCACAATAAAAACTGCTAACATATCGCTTTTACATGAGATGGAAGGAACCCCGTACGTAATCAACCTTATTGACACGCCGGGACACGTAGACTTTACAGGAAAAGTAACAAGGGCACTTCGTGCCATTGACGGGGCAGTAGTTGTCGTAGACGCTGTAGAAGAGGTTATGGTTCAAACAGAAACTGTTACACGTCAAGCTCTTGAAGAAAGGGTGCAACCAGTTCTTTTTATAAACAAGGTTGACCGGCTAATTAAAGAGTTGAAGCTTAATCCGGATGAAATTCAGAAAAAGCTTATCCGCATAATCCGTGATTTTAACAATTTAATTGACATTTATGGAGAGCCGGAGTTTAAGGATAGGTGGAGAGTTGACCCGGCAAAAGAAACAGTTGCTTTTGGTTCTGCTCTTCACAAGTGGGGTTTCACCTTAAACATTGCGCAACAGAAAGGGATAAAATTCAAAGATATTGTGGAAGCCTACAAGAAAGAGGAGTATCAAGCCCTACCGCAACTGCTTCCACTACACACCGCCATATTAGACATGGTAGTTAAAAATAAAAACATGCCAAACCCCATAGAAGCACAAAAATATCGATTGCCGAAAATCTGGAAAGGCGACATAAACTCGGAAATAGGTCAAGCCATGCTGAACTGCGAAGACAACGGACCCACAGTTATGTGTATAACCCTAGCTCAAATGGATCCACAGGCTGGTTTGGTGGCCACTGGCAGACTTTTTTCAGGTTCAGTGAAAAGTGGCGATCAGGTCTATCTTGTGGGTGCAAAAAAGGGGCGCATAGAATACAACAGGTTTCCATGTATATGGGAGCCTTCCGCGAAGTTGTCGACCAGATAACTGCTGGCAACATAGCTGCCTTGTTAGGGTTGGATTTGGCTAGGGCAGGCGAAACCCTTGTGGACGTGGCGCATAAAGATGTTATGGTTCCCTTTGAACGCATAAAGTACGTTTCAGAACCGGTGGTAACAATAGCAATAGAGCCGAAGCATCCTAAAGATTTGCCGCGTCTAGTGGACGCTATGAATAGGCTTTCCATAGAAGACCCAAATCTTGTTACTACCATAAACAAGGAAACAGGCGAATACTTGCTGAGCGGCATGGGCGAGCTCCACTTAGAAATTGCAGTCAAGTTTCTACGCGATTATGGTGGCGGAATAGACATAGTAACTTCTCGCCCAATAGTAATGTACAGAGAAAGTGTTTCAGACAAGGGCATTGTGGCTATGGCGAAAAGTCCAAACAAGCATAACAGGTTCTGGGTGCAAGTTGAGCCTTTAGAAGAGACTGTTATAGAATTGATAGAGAAAGGCGAATTAGCCGAGGAAATGGGACGTAAAAGAATGGGCAACGTGCTTTACAAGCAAGCAAAATGGCCGACAGAGGAAGCTCGAAACATTTGGGCTTTGGAGGAACATAGAAACATAATGATAGATTTGACAAAGGGCATTCAGTATCTCCGCGAAGCAAGAGAAATGATTATTGCAGGTTTCCGTTGGGCATGCCAAGCAGGACCATTATGCGAAGAACCAATAAGAGGCGTAAAAATAAAGCTCATGGACGCCCAGCTTCACGAAGACCCCGTGCACCGTGGACCAGCACAAATAATGCCAGCCATAAGACGAGCTATACTCGGCTCTTTCTTAACCGCGAAACCAGTGCTTTTGGAACCAATTTACAAGATTGGCATATCCGTCCCCGCTCAATGGGTAGGTGAATGCTCAAGCATAATAACAAGGAAACGCGGACGAATATTAAGCTCGGGACAGAAAGGCGCCTTAACAATGATTACGGGCTACATTCCAGTTGCTGAAACCTTCGGTTTGTCTGCGGAAATGCGTTCTGCAACATCTGGTCATGCCTTCTGGCAGTGCACTTTCGACCATTGGGAGAAGGCACCGGAAAACGTGGCTGCCGAAGTTATAAAACAGATACGTGAAAGAAGAGGTTTGCCGCCTGAAATTCCAAAGCCAAGCAGATTTATAGACGAAGCCTAACTGTGAAAAACCAGATGAAAATTGCTCTCAGCACATCTAACCCTTTTAATTTGGATTTCACTCTTTGTTGCGGACAAGCTTTTAGATGGGAAAAGCGGGGAGAATGGTGGTATGGCGTTGTCTCCGATAAAGTTCTAAAAATACAGCAAAAAGGCAGAGGACTTGAATTTGAAAATGCAAGCGCAGATTTTATTAAAAACTACTTTGGGTTAAACGAGGATTTAACAAAAATCCTATCGCAAATTGGCAAGGATGAAATTATTAGAAAAGCTGTTAAAGAGTTTAAAGGTTTAAGAATTCTTCGGCAAGACCCTTGGGAATGCCTAATCTCCTACATCTGCGCAACATACAAAAACATCAAGGCAGTAAAGCAGATGCTAACAGCTCTTTGCAGAAAATTCGGCGACAAACTGGAATTGGACAGTTACAGTTTTTACACTTTTCCATCGCCAGAAAAACTGGCAAAGGCAACAATAGTGGAATTAGCTAGTTGCGGTCTTGGCTACAGAGCAGAATACATATCTAAAACAGCTAAGGAAATATGCAAAACTGGTTTCGACTTTAAATGTTTAAGAAAACTATCATGCAAAGAAGCTAGAAACAAATTGTTAACCTTTCCAGGAGTGGGCCTAAAAGTCGCAGATTGCGTTCTGCTTTTCTCTCTTGGAAAGCTTGAGGCTTTTCCCGTGGACGTATGGATAAAACGTGTGATTCTAAAATATTATGCAACCCATTTTCCACAGGATTTCGTGAACAAAGTTTCAAACAAAAAGGGACTTACAAAATCAGAATATGAAAAGATAAATTCTTTTGGGCGAAACTATTTTGGCGAATATGCTGGATATGCTCAAGAATACCTTTACCACTACGAACGCACACACAGCCTAGATTAGGTTTTTATCTTTTAGGATTTCGGCTGCTCGGCTTCCATCGGTTGTAGTTAAGGATATGGCTTCAGAAACAACTCTAATAGCATTACCATAGTTGTGCTGTTTTGTTTGTTCCACGGCTTCTTCAAGCTTCTCGGTCACTTTGTGAAAATTTTGTGCTTCTGAAGCATTTGCTGCAATGTTAACTTCGCGGATTAAAGCATTGAAATAGGCTACCATAAGCTTTTCTCCGCCAACAATTCCAGTATCATCGAGAGTTTCCAAAACTTCCAACATGCTCACAGCAATTATAAGATTAGATTTTATTTTCTCAACATAATGAAAAATTACCACGGCTTTTTTAGCTTCTTGCAAAGGCTTTCTCTCAAACACACATAAGGCCCAAAAACAGATAAGCATTATGGCCTTTTCGCTAAATTTCAGCCGAGGCTCTCTCTTTCCATCGCTTTATTCTCTTCTTAACCTCTTCTTCTAACCTCTCTCTAGAAACAAGCCTACCCCTAACTATAACTTCATCATCTATAACTATGCTTGGAGTGCTCTGAATATCATAGCTTAAACCTTCCTTTAATCCTTGTTCAGTAGCCATGTTAACCTCTTTAAAGGCGATGCCAAACTTTTTAGCAATATCAGAAGCCAACTTCTTAGCTACTGGACAAGTGGGACAAGTAGGAAGCGTAAAAACCTTCAGTTCCATAGATTTCTCCCCAAAAACAGTTATTAAACCGCGAATAACTTTTAAATCTTTCACGCATCTTAAGCAGAAAACGTTTAAATTAAAATTTAAATAGCATATTATTGAATGCCTCTGAAAAAGGGGCCCGTAGCTCAGCTAGGTTAGAGCGACAGGCTCATAACCTGTTGGTCGGGCGTTCAAATCGCCCCGGGCCCATTCTATTTTACTTGTTTAGTTTTAAAGTTAATTTTGCAACTCGTTTTCCAAGCTCTTTGCATGATTCAATTTCTTTTTCGTTTGGAGAACCGACAGCTGCTGCACCATAATGTTTGTTGTGGGCTTTTCCCTGCACTATCATTCCGTGGATTAACATGGCTTCCAGTATAGAAAGCAGGGTTGTTTCTGCGCCTGTAGCTGTTCCGCCAGAGCTTGTGAAAGCTGCACCTACCTTTCCTTCAAGTTTTCCGTGAATTTCAACCGATTCGTCAATTAACGCCTTAAGTTTTGCAGTCATCTGCCCATAATATGTTGGAGAACCCATAATAATCCCCTCAGCATTCAACAAATCGTCGAGACTTGTTTGATCTACTCGTTTAACAACCACTTCAACTTCGTTTACTTGTTTGGCGCCTTCAGCAACCGCAAAAGCCATCTTCTCCGTATTACCAGTACCAGAGTCATAAACAACAAGTATTTTAACCATTGCTATGTCCACCTAGGCATACTGCTGTAATTGTTGATATTTTAAGTTTTACAGGCATAATTTTTTAAAACTTTGAAAAATTCGGTAATAGAAGGGCAGTATTAACTTTAACAAATTGTATAGAAGATTTTTCCACAAGCTATAAGTAATCAAAAACCTAAAAGTGTTCGTGAGGAGAATGGTGGACTCGCTTACGAGGGGAGAAAGGAGAGAAGGGAGAAAAATTTAACCCACCATTCCCCTCACACATTCTTCAATATTCCGTAATATGTTGCTTTTAAACTTTTCCTTAAAAATCGAATTATAAACTCTGAAATAATTCTGAAAAAAGGCATTTTCAACCGTTTTAGCTTGCTGCTTGCCTTATTTCTTCCTTGAATTTCTCTGTTTCCATGAAGAAAGTTTGTATTGGCTTGGCGTTTACTATTAGCCACCAGTTTTCGCGCTTAATTCTTTTATAATCTCGTCTACTGTCATTATTTTTGCGTTGTAAACATACTCTAAATACTTCAATCCTTGCTCATGGTCTTCCTGCGTAAAGGCTTCTACGCCGTCTTTGGCTATTATTATTTTGTATCCTCGGAAAAACGCGTCTGCAGCCGTGTGCCGTACACATATGTGGGTGTGAAGTCCGCCTAGAATAACGGTTTTTACGCCTTCACCATTGTATAGACTTCTTAATAGTGGGTCTAATCCTGTTTCGTGAAAGCCGCTGTAAGTGCGTTTTTCAACAATGAAATCTTTTTCGGTGGGTTTCAGTTCTGGGATTACTTCTGCTCCTTTTGTGCCTTTTATTGCGTGTCTCCCCCATTTATGGACAACTTCGAAGTCATGTGGATAATGGGCGTCATTGCTGTATATGACTGGGACGTTTTGTTTGCGGGCGGCTTCTATAAGCTTCTTAAGGTTTGGGATTATGTTTTTGGCTCTTTCACATTTCAAATCTCCAGTAACGAAATCGTTAAGCATGTCAACAATTATGACAGCCGCGTTCTCCAAAATAGCATTCCTCAAGGATTATTTATGTTGCAAAGCCTATTTAAACTGGTTTATGGTTGAGCCTCCAAAGTGTAGGGTCCCTTTGTTAGTTTTTCACTTTTACGTTTTTGCACGAGCACAGTGTCTTCTATGCGGAAGCCTCCGAAACCTGGCAGGTATATGCCCGGCTCTATTGTAACAACGTTTCCTATAGCAAGCTTGTCTTTGCTTTCCGGGTTCAGTGTTGGTGGTTCGTGAACTTCTAAGCCTACTCCGTGGCCTAAGCCGTGAACGTAATATTCGCCGTATCCAGCGTTTTCTATTATTTTTCGAGCTATTTCGTCCACGTATTTTGCTTTCACTTTGGGTTTTACGGCTTGACAGGCTTTTGCTTGTGCTTCCTTGACTATTTGGTAGATTTTCTTCTGTTTTTGCGAGGGTTTTCCAGCCACAATTGTTCGAGTCATGTCTGAACAGTAGTAGCGATAGACTGCTCCGATGTCGACGACGACGAGGTCTCCTTTGCGAATCTCTCTGTCTGTGCAGCCTCCGTGGGGGAAGGCTGAGCGTGCGCCTGAAGCCACTATGGTGTCGAAGGCTGTTCCCCAACCGCCGCCTTTGCGCATTGCATACTCGATTTCTGCTGCCACTTCGTATTCTTTTATTCCGGGTTTGATTGTTTCGTAGGCGGTTTTCATTCCTTGGCTTGTGAGTTCTCCTGCTTTTCGCATTAGTTCTATTTCCTTTTCATCTTTGACTTTTCGAAGTTCCCACAAAAGCTTGCCTTGAATTTTTAGTTTTGTTTTGCCTCTGAGGTTTTTTGCTAAACTGCGGTAATTTTCATGGTTTAAAGCGTCTATGGCTAATTTTTTGATTTTGAATTTTAGAGTTTGCGAGGCTACTTTTTTCATCAGGTTTTCGTTGCGTTTCACAAGTTCAATATGGAAACTTTTTCCTTCGGCTTTGGCTTGCTCATAATTAACATTGTAAACGTATAGTATGTTGTCGCCTTTTTCGGGGATTAGTATGCATGCTGCGCCTGGAAAACCGGTCATGTATAGCATGTTGGCTTCGTTGGTGATTAGGAATCCGTCAAAACCTTTCTTTTCAAAGGCTAACTGTTTTAAGGTTTTTAATCTATTCAATTTTTTCACCTGTAGAAGGAGGAGTTTTCTGTTTTCTAGCCTAAAACTTTTGCCTTTATCCGCCGCTTACGATAGGCAGCAAAATCACGTGGTCTCCGTGTTTAAGTTTGGTTGCGATGCCTTTCAGTTGGTTTAGCAGGTAACCGTTAACAGTGATTATGTAGTTTGCTTTTACGTCTGTGTCTTTTGGTTCGTAAATAGCTTTTTTGAAGGGTTCCCCGTATCTTTCAGAGAGCGTGTTCAGCAAATCTGTTATGGAGGCTTCCTCTTTAAGCTCGATTTCCTCTTCTCTTTGACTGCCAATTATGTTTTTTACATGCCCAAGATATTCTACCTTAACTTTCAAAAGGGAAACCTCCGAAGGCTTAACCCTTATTCTAGTTTAAATTTAGCCTTGCTATTTATTTTGTTCGTTTCCTTCCGCCGATAATTCTTTTATTCTCCCCGAACAGTCTAATTTTAGGTGGCTTCAAGTGTTTGACGAAAAAAGGCTTCAAGAAATTCAGGAATGTAAGGAGAAATGGGAGAAAGAAACTGTAGCTAAAAGTCTTGAAAGAATTTCTGAAAGAGGCGGATTTTCCACAAGCTCCGACATCGCAGTCGCCCGTGTTTACACGCCCTTAGACGTCGCAGAGATGGATTATTTGCGAGATTTAGGGTTTCCAGGCGAATACCCGTTCACTCGTGGTGTTTATCCTACTATGTATAGGGCGAGATTTTGGACTATGAGGCAGTATGCTGGTTTTGGAACGGCGGAGCAAACGAATCAGCGTTTCAAATATTTGCTGGAGCAGGGTCAGATGGGGTTGAGCGTGGCTTTCGATTTTCCGACACAGGTGGGTTATGATTGTGACCATCCTATGGCTAAGGGTGAAGTAGGCAAGGTAGGCGTTAGTGCAAGCACTTTGCGGGACATGGAAATTCTTTTTGACGGCATACCCCTAGACAAAGTTACGACTTCGATGACTATTAATGCGCCTGCCATGGTTTTGCTCGCCATGTACGTTACGGTTGGGAACAAGCAGGGAGTTGACCAGTTTAAGCTTGGGGGAACCGTTCAGAACGATGTTTTGAAAGAATATGTGGCGCGGGGCATGTATATTTTCCCGCCTAAGCCTTCTATGAGGCTTGTAACTGACATTTTTGAGTATTGTTCTAGGCACATGCCAAGATGGAACACTATAAGCATAAGCGGCTATCATATTCGAGAGGCTGGAGCCACCGCTGTGCAAGAAGTTGCTTTCACCCTTGCTAATGCTATTGCCTATGTGCAGGCTGCCATTGACAGAGGTTTAGATTTAGACCGATTTGCTGGTAGGCTTTCTTTCTTTTTTGCGTCTCATAGCAACTTTTTTGAAGAAATTGCCAAGTTTAGGGCTGCGCGAAGATTGTGGGCGAGGATTATGCGGGAACGTTTCGGTGCGAAAAAGCCTTCTTCTTGGGTTTTGCGTTTTCACACTCAGACTTCGGGGGTTTCTCTCACTGCCCAGCAGCCTTACAATAACATTGTGCGGGTAGCCTTGCAGGCGTTAGCGGCTGTTTTGGGTGGAACCCAGTCTTTGCACACAAACTCTTTTGATGAAGCTTATGCCTTGCCAAGCAGAGAAGCTGTTACAGTGGCGCTTCGAACTCAGCAGATAATCGCTTATGAAAGCGGTGTTGCAGATACCGTTGACCCTCTTGCAGGCTCTTACTATGTTGAGTATTTGACAAAAGAAATTGAGGAGAGAGCATTAAAATACATAGAGGAGATTGACGCGATGGGCGGGGCTGTGGCAGCCATTGAAAGGGGCTTTATGCAAAAGGAAATTACTGAAAGCGCTTACCGTTTTCAGAAGGCTGTGGAGTCTAAGGAGCGGATAATTGTGGGAGTGAATAAATTTGTCTCTGAAGAGAAGGCTCCGATAAAGATTTTGCGGATAGACCCTGAAATAGAGAAGGCTCTTATTGAACGTTTGAACCAGATTAAAAGGCAGAGAAACCAAGCAAAAGTTAAAGAAGCATTAAGCAGGTTGCGTGGGGCTGCGGAAAGGGAAGACGTTAATCTTATGCCTTTTGTGATAGACGCTGTTAAAGAGTATGCCACTTTAGGAGAGATTTGCGACACTTTGCGAGAAGTTTTCGGCGAGTATAAGCCGCCGTCCATCTTTTAGTCTATTAGGAAAAGGGGTTCTCCCTCGCTTACTGAGGAGCCTTCAGAGACGTAGACTTCGCGGACGGTTCCAGCTTTTGAGGCTGTGATTTCATTTTCCATTTTCATTGCTTCCAATATGCAGAGGATTTGCCCAGCTTTTACAGCGTCGCCCTTCTTCACTTTGATTGAAAGGATTTTTCCTGTCATAGGCGCGGTTACGGTGCCTTCCGCGATTGGCTGTTGAACGCTTGCTGGTCTTCTTATTGGCGTAGTAACGGTTGGTTCATAAGCTGTTACAACGGCTTTTCTTACTGGTGTTTTTATTTCCGCTTTAAATGTTGCTTCTTCAACTTTTACTGGTAAGATTTTTCCTTTTTCGATTTTCGGAAGCCTTATTGCGTATGTTTTTTCGTCTATTTTTATGGGGAAAACGTTTTCTTCCAAATCAAGCTTTTCTGTTGGAAGTTCTGCTTTTACTGTTTTTCCGTCTATTTTAACCGTAAAAGCTTTTTCTCCTGTTTTTGTTAGCTCTATTTTATGCGGTTTTCCGTTGATGAAGATTTCGTAGGCTGGCAACTCTTTCACACCGTTCTATTCGGTTAGGCTTTGTCTTCCAGCTAAAACCCATGGAGAAACTGTTCCTTTTGCTCTTACTGGTATTAAAGCCTTTATTCCTCGTGAACTTGCAAGGTAAGCGGCGATGGCTACTGAAACAGCAGCAGCTTCTTCCAGTTCAGCGATTTTCTCTGGCGGAATTCCAGTTTTTGCCTCTTCCCGTTTTGCTTTTCTTTTCTTAAAGAATTCTAGGGCTACTTGTGGAAAAAGCGCATGTGTCAGCTTATCTTCTTCACTTTCTATGTAGGGTTTCACCTCTTCCGGTATTTTATTTAAGGCTGGTTCTAGAAGGTCTGCTGGGCGACATGTTATGGGTTCTTCATCGCCTATAATCAGCTTTTTCACTTTTTCATCTATGGGTGCTGGAGGCTTACCATAAAAGCCTTTCACGTAATCCTTAACTTCTTTCGGCACTATGCTGTAGCGTTTTCCAGAAAGCACGTTAAAAACTGCTTGTATTCCTACAAGCTGGCTTGTGGGTGTTACAAGAGGGGGGTAACCGAGCTCTTTTCTCACTATGGGAACTTCTTCCAGAACATCTTTTAGTCTGTGGAGGGCGTTTTGTTCTTTAAGCTGTTCCAACAGGTTGGAGAACATGCCGCCTGGGATTTGATGTATTAGAATTGAGGGGTCTACGCGTTCGGATTTTGGGTTGATGAGCTTAAGCGGGTCATAGTATTTTTCACGGAGTTCTTGGAAGTATTCTGCGATTTCGTGGAGCAGCTCCAAGTTTAAGCCCGTATCGTAGGGTGTTCCTTTCAAAGCTGCCACAACGGATTCCACGGGCGGTTGGGATGTTCCCCAAGCAAGAGGTGAAAAGGCTGTGTCAAGTATGTCTACGCCCGCGTCGCATGCGCGGAGATAAGTCATCATAACCATGCCGCTTGTGCTGTGAGAATGCAGATGCACGGGTAACCCTACCTCTTTTTTCAGCGTGGTTATGAGTTCGTAGGCGGGTTTGGGTGCAAGCATGCCTGCCATGTCTTTTATGCATATGGAGTCGCACTCCAGCTCTGCAAGTTTTTTAGCTACATCCACATAGTATTCGATTGTGTGAACCGGGCTTATGGTGTAGCAGATGCTTCCTTGAGCGTGTTTTCCGCATTTTTTGATGGTTTTTATGGCTACTTCCATGTTGCGAACATCGTTTAAGGCGTCGAAAACTCGGAAGATGTCTATGCCGTTTTCAGCTGCTTTTTCCACAAATTTTATGACAACATCGTCTGGATAATTGCGATAGCCCACCACGTTTTGTCCGCGAAGCAACATTTGAAAAGGCGTATTTTTTATGTGCCGTTTTAATACGCGTATGCGTTCCCAAGGGTCTTCAGCCAGATAGCGTATGCAAACGTCAAAGGTTGCACCGCCCCACATTTCAATGGAGAAGAAGCCTACTTGGTCTATTTTTTCTGCTATAGGCAGCATAGCATCTGTGCGCATCCTTGTTGCCATGAGGCTTTGATGCGCGTCTCTGAATGTGGTGTCTGTGATTTTAACTGGTTTCGGGGTCATAAATTCGCTACCCCCTAGTATTTTTACGGTTCTTGTTGATGCATTGAAAATGGTGAAGCTCTTATTAATCTATAATGGTTAGTTTGCATATTTCCTTTCAAGCCACTTAACAGCGAATTCTACAAATTCGGCAGCATCAAAAAAATAGGACTGCGCCATTCCAACTTTGCCGGAACGCATTTTGCCAGAAGCCAGAAACTCGCGGGGAATAGCCTCAAAATATTCTTCAGTATCTGGCAAAACGTTTCCGCAAGTGTCAAACTCTTCCACTTCAACCCACACTTTTCTACCATTCTGTAAAATTGGAACCTTGTAACGCACCACAAGCTTGTTGGGCACCTTAGCTAAGTGTTCAGCATGATGCAAAAGCGTTATAGAACTGAAAGGAGCACCAAGCAGCAAAACCTTACCTTTTGCTTCGCAAAGTTTAGCTAATGGAGAGCCACGTCCATACCCATATTGTAATGGATGGTTTTCAGTCAGCCACTTGGCTTTGGCGCCCACAGCTGCACATGAAGCTTCAGGATTGGCACTTCTATAGGCTCCTGGCCACGTGCGTAAATATTCGGTTAGTATGCTCCACTTTCTATTTGCCCGAGATGTTACTGGATTGAAAGGCGGAAATTCTTCACGATATGCTTTTTGCCATTCTTCAGGCCATTCAGCGATGCTAAAGGATGCTTCCCAAGGTGAGTCTTCCCATCCCACATACATCATTAAGGTTCCTTCTTCGCCAAGCACGTCCAGCAATGCTTGTATAACAACGTCTGGACCACCTACAATCCAGCCTATTGCTTTAACGGAAGCATGAAGCATTATGGTGTCGCTTGGGGATACTCCAAGCTTCTTTAAATCAGATATCAGTCTACTTTTCGTAATTGGGGGAAGCTTGCTTTCCATTCTATACGTGTCCTTAGAAAATTTACAATGGTATGTTTCCGTGCTTCCGCGAAGGCCGAGGCTCGCGTTTTGTGCTTAAGCTTTCCAAAGCGCTTATGAGTTTGGGTCTGGTTTCCGCAGGCTCTATCACCTCGTCTATGTAGCCTTTCTGAGCAGCCACATACGGATTAGCAAACTTCTTACGGTATTCGCTTACAAGCTCTAAACGCTTCTGCTCTGGGTCTGCGGCTTGAGCAATCTCTTTACGGAAGATTATGTTTATGGCACCATGTGGTCCCATAACAGCGATTTCAGCTGTGGGCCACGCGTAGTTTATGTCCGCGCCAGAATGTTTGCTGCCCATAACGTCGTAGGCGCCTCCATAGGCTTTTCGTAAAATAACGGTTATTTTCGGCACTGTGGCTTCGCAGTAGGCGTATAAAAGTTTGGAGCCATGACGGATTATTCCGCCGTGTTCCTGGTCTAAGCCTGGAAGGAAGCCTGGCACGTCAACAAACGTGATTATTGGGATGTTGAAGCAGTCGCAGAACCGTATGAACCTGCCTGCTTTCATGCTGCTGTTTACGTCCAAGGCGCCTGCATAGTGGGCTGGCTGGTTTGCGACTATGCCTACAGGTTTGCCGTTTAAACGTGCAAATCCTATAACAATATTTGGCGCCCAAAGAGCCTGTACTTCGAAGAATTCGTCGTTGTCAACCACGCGGGTTATTATTTCCTTAACATTGTAAGACTTATCTGGGTCGTCTGGGAGAATTTCCGCGAGAGAATCGTCTGTTCTGTTCGGGTTGTCTGTAGGCTCTACTGCAGGCGGGTCTTCCAGATAGTTGCTCGGCAAGTAGCTCAACAACTTCTTAATAATTTGAATACAGTGCTCTTCATCCTTCGCTATGAAATGGGCGACACCGCTTGTTGTGCTGTGAACCATGGCGCCGCCGAGCTCTTCAAAAGTAACTTCCTGCCCCAAAGCAGCCTTAACAACGTCTGGACCAGTGATAAACATGTGAGCTGTCTTATCCACCATTATTATAAAGTCCGTCATTGCTGGAGAGTAAACGGCTCCGCCTGCACAAGGCCCCATAACGGCGCTTATCTGCGGTATAACACCAGAGCTTATAACATTGCGGAAGAAAATGTCGCCGTATCCAGCAAGGCTTGCAACACCCTCTTGGATGCGTGCCCCTCCACTATCGTTTATGCCTATGACTGGCGCGCCGGTTTTTAGGGCTAGATCCATAAGCTTGCAAACCTTTTTTGCAAACATTTCGCCTAGGGAACCGCCGAAAACTGTGAAGTCTTGGCTGAAAACGTAGACTAGTCTGCCGTCTATTGTGCCGTAGCCTGTTACTACTCCGTCGCCTAAAATTTTGCGGTCTTGCATGCCGAACTCGGTGCACTGGTGGACAACAAACATGTCTAACTCGTTAAAGCTTCCAGGGTCAAGTAAAAGTTCGATGCGTTCTCTGGCGGTTAGCTTGCCTTTCGCATGCTGTTTTTCGATGCGTTCTTGTCCGCCGCCAAGTTTTGCCCGTTCTCGCATTTCGCGTAAACGTTTAATCTTCTCTTCAACGGTGGGTTCTTTAACTGTTGTCATCTTACGCGCCTCAAGTTGTTGGTATATTTCTAAACGAGTATATAAAACGAAAGTTAAAGTTTACAGCGTTTAAAGGATAAAATTTTGGCGCTGGAAAATAGGTTCAAACCTCGGCTTAAATTCTTGTGCGAGTAGTTAGACCCGAACCAGCGGAGCCACCGAAAGTTCATAGAGCCCCGCCAAAATGCTATGATTAAAATAACTTGCTTGCTTATTCTTAGTTATGGTTAAAATATATGAAATAAAAGCAAAAAGTGTAATACATAAAACCAAAATTCCAGGTGCTGATTGGGGTATAAATTATTATCGTGGCTGCACTCATAGATGCATTTATTGTTATCTGAAATTTCTTTGCAGGTGGAGAAAACAAAAAGAGAAGTGGGGAGAATTTGTTGATGTAAAAATAAATGCGCCAGAATTGGTTGCTAAAGAAAGCAAGGACAAAGAAGGAACAGCTATTTTATGTACTGGCGGAGACGCATACCAACCAATTGATAAAAAGTATCAATTAACAAGGAAAGTTCTTCAAAACTTAAACCAAAATCTCAAACTATCAATTTTGACAAAGTCTGATTTAATCACAAGAGACATTGATTTATTTAAACGCTTCAAAAACATAGAGCTAGGTCTAACCATAACGACTTTAGATGAAAATGTCAAAAGAGTATTTGAGCCATTTTCTCCAAGTTCATACACAAGATTAGAGGCTTTGAAGAAACTGAAACAAGAAGGATTTCATACTTACGTTTTTGTAGGTCCAATATTCCCCTACTTAACAGATTTAAAAGAAATTTTTAAGCAAGTTTCGCCATTTGTTGATTTATTTATGTTTGAGGATTTAAATCTAAATCCATGCAGAAAAGAAGTTTTTGAAGCAATAAAAAAGAATTTTCCTGAATTAGAACATAAATATAAAAAGTTATCAAAGGAATTTTGGTTTAAAAAGGAAATGGAAATTAAAAAATTGAGTAAAAAATTCAATAAACCAATTAAGATTTATTTTAAGCATACAGGTTCTCTAAAATTTAAATAGGCAGGGGCGAAGCGAATTTCACACAAAGAAGCATGAAACTCGTTCAAAAGCTAACTTTTAATGCTAGCAAACCGATTTTGGCAAGAAAACGTCTTCTTATATATCTGCTTCCATCTCAAGCTCTTTAATGATGTTAACTGTTAATGGCAACATATTCACAAACTCTATGTTTCCATGCCTTCTAACCGCTATCATCTTTAGTAAGCGTTGTTGATATTCTGAGCCTATTTTATGGACGTGGCATCCGAGATGGAATGTTCTGTTCGCACCAGCCATTATCATTAAGGGCAGAAGCCTCCAGTCAATCATCACACCGCCGAACGATATGTCAGGAGTCCTTAGTGTAAGTCTCGCTACAGCTATCACTTTGGCGACTTCAAGCGGGCTTGCTGGCGGTCTGTTCTCAAACGGTGTTCCAGGTATAGGGTTAAAACCTGACACAGTTAATAGTGTTAGGTTTTTGAAACGTTTAAGCCAGAAAATATGTTTGACATAATCCTCATAGCTGCTGTCTATTCCAACCATCATTATGCTGAAGAAACCCAAATTCACCCTCATTATTTCCTCTGCAAGTTTCAGCCTTGCTTCTAGGCTATCACCAGGTTTAGCTTCCTTGAAAACTGTAGGATTTATTGTTTCAATACTGCTGCCTACTGCAGTGACTCCTAACTCCTTCAACTTAGCTAGGTCCCCGCGGTTAAGCGACGGCCCAATGTTCACCCAAACATCAAATGGCGCAGCCAGCTTAACCCTTCTTACCGCTTCGGTGATATACTTGCCAGCGCCGGTCCATACTGTTCCGCCACCAAGTCCAATTCGCTTTAACCCTACTTCCTTCATGAACCTTCCAGCAACTTCTATCTCGTCTAGGGTTAGGGGGTTGTCAAGCCCCCATAAGCCAGCAGATCTGCCGCAGTATCTGCATGGTGGCGAAGTAGTGCAAGGAGTCACCGGCCACATGAACCCGTCGAACTTGAAGGCTTGCCCTATTTCATCATTTCTGACCCTCGAAGCTGTTTTAATAAGTTTTAAAAGCTTATCGTAACCCTGAACCTTTCGGAGAAGTAGCAGGGTTTCCTCTCGTGTTGGTGGCTCTCCCAAGGCTTTTTCGAGGATTCTATTTAGTTCCAATTACGACCTTCCCTAAAATTTTGCATGAATTCATATCTATAACTGCTAAAATAACAGGAACTTTCACCTTTCTTGGACCTTGTTAGGTTTCGCCTTTAAGTGTTCTAACCCCTGCTTTTTCCAAAGCACCTATTATCGGTAAGGCAATAATCACGCTGAGTAGACCCCCAAACGCATGCCATCCGCCCCAGAAGGTTAAAGCCCAGTATACGCCACCTGTCATAAACAATACTCCAATTATTATTCCAGCGATGTAAGCAGATATTATGGTAAACAGAGAAAGAGCCAGCACGTTTATCGTTCCTTTTAACGGTTTATGTCTTATCGCCAAGCAGAGAACGTCAAAAATTATTGCTGAGACAAGAAACCCAATTTGGAACGGCGCAGATCTGATGCCTAACACTATTAGCGAACCGATAATTCCAATCGTAGAGGCTCCGCCGAATTTTCCTATAATCCACACAGCTATTATAAGTGTAAGGAACGCTGAAATGTCGCAGAAGATTGGCAGGTGAAGCAGTTGAAAACCTAATGGTCCAAAATACAAATGAAGAACTATCCACATAGCGCTAAAAACTCCTATGAGAGCCACATCCACCGTTTTCAAAAATCCGCGATTACTTTGAACATTCATATTAACCGCCCGTATTACAAATCAGATAGAAAGTAACACCAATATAAAGCTTACTAACTCGCTATTACCTGCTGACCATATTTAACAAACAATAAACAAAACTTGTGCAAATTTGGCGCCGGGGAATAGGTTCAAACCTACGTTTAAATCCTTATTTGAGCCCCTATTTCAAGCAAATGATACCAGTAAAATTGAAGTTATCCAACCTCTATATGGTTAACACGAGAAGGAGATAACCAATGAAAGTTACTGGACAAGTTGCACGAATAATGATTGATTATTTGAAGGCTTATGTACGGGAAGGCGGATACAGGGCTGAAGGCGAAACTGGGAAAATTTTGGAAATAGCTTTCAAGGACAAGACATTTTGCACATGGATTGATGCTTATGCAGAGTTCATACCTAAATTTCAAGAAAAGTTAAAGAAGATACTGATGAATCCATCCCTCCCAACCGAAGATGAGTATCTATCTATATTTCAAAGGGGCCTGCTTTCGGCGGCAAATATGGATAAACTGGAAATGTTTGAATCACGACTTAAACGTGCATTAACCTTACCATTTAAAGAATATGTAAATCTTGCGTTAGAACATCTTCCAGAAGGAACACCAATCGACATAGACATTTACATTACGCTCGACCCATTCAACACCGGGATGATGCGACCAGGCAAAGTTTTCTTTAGCATTTTCATGATAGAATTTACTCCTGAAATATGTAGTGGTCTCGCGCACGAATTTCATCATGTAGGAGCAATGTATTGGTTAGAAAAGAACATGAAGCTCAAAGCTTTGAAAAATTCCCACGAGTACGGTCGAATTTTGGCATCGTTATTCACTTACTTTGTTACAGAAGGTCTTGCAAATTGGTACACTTCACCTATGGCAATTAGTGTTGTGAAAGATTCGGAGGGCGCAGAAGCGCATAATGAGGCTGTAAGAAAATTGGAGAAAGACAAACCTAAACTACTGAGGCATTTGCAGAAGCTCTTACGTTGGATTTGCGAGAAACACCAACCAGTTGAAGAAGTAAGAAAAGAGTTTAACAATTTAAGTGTGGATACGTCTGGAGCCGGGTTGCCACCGGGGCATTTTCTGTCAGGCTATATGGTCAAGGTGATGGATAAAAGTTCGGATATACCTAAGAAGCGGATTATTAATCTTGTGAAGCAACCATTCGATTTCTTCGACTTGTACAATATAGCCGCTAAAGAAGAAGAGAAACTTGAGAATTCGTTGCTTGAAGAGCTAAGACTAATAGTTAACAGATGGTGTTAATGAATTTAGCCCTCACCAACAGTTTTCCTAAGACCTTTACATTCTCCATAGCTTCTGCATCTCGGAGAACTCCCCTTTCTCGTCATCTCTCCGCTGACATTAATAAAAGGCTATGGTTAATGTGCCCGCAGAAAACTAAGAATTTAAAACCCTCACTATAACTCTATCGTTAGAGTTCTCTCCGCGTTCATCATCTTGGCGAAAGGAAGAGCAACTCAGTTCGCTTTTAGGCTTATCTTAGACATATTTCCTAAAAGAAGAGTAAAAATGTTTCAATTTTGGCGCCGGGAGTGGGATTTGAACCCACGCGGCCCCGAAAGGCCACAGGCTCTCAAGGCCTGCGCGTTATCCGCTCCGCCATCCCGGCTTCTTTTCAGAATAAAAGGGCGGTGGCTTCTAAAAGCTTTCTTTTCAAAAGGTTTAATATGTTTTGAGTGTAAAGGTTTATTCTGATTCAGATGGAGTGTTTGTGTGTTGAAGGATGTTTATAAGAGGTTGCTTTTGGAGATGATTGCTAATTGTAAGCGTAGTGACCGGGAGTTTGCTAGGGCTTTGGGGGTTTCGCAGCCTACGGTTACTCGGGCTCGGGGTTGGCTTGAGAAGAACGGTTTTGTAAGGGAGTATACAGTGATTCCGGAGTTTTCGAAGATTGGTTTGGAGATTGTGGCTTTTACTTTTATTAAGATTCGTCCAGAAACGAAGATGGAGAAGGTTGAGGAGATTAGAAGCCGTGGAAAAGCTTTCTTCGAAAAACATCCGAACATTGTTATGGCTCTTAGGGGTGAAGGCTTTAGTAGTGATGGTATTGTTGTGTCTTTGCATAGGGATTATGCGGAGTTTGTTCAGTTTATGAGAGATTTGAAAATGGAGACTGTTAATACGGATGTTATGGGGAGTTTTTTGGCTAGTTTGAAGGATGTTTATCAGTATAGGCATCTTACGTTTAGGACGTTGAAGGAGTATTTGGCGGAAGAATGATTTCTAATAGTGGTTTTCATTTGTAAAACAGCCAAAATTTTTGAGTTTTTAGTTCAAAATTTTAATAATTTCTCAAAGCGTTTCGTTGAGGTGGGCAAATGGTGCGAGTAAAGGTTCAATTGTTATAAGGATTAGACTACGATTAAGAGAGGATGGAAATTGGCTGTGTTAAATGGGGAAAAACCTGGACTTGTAGTGTTCGACGTTGAAGGCGTGTTAATTCCTAAAAATCGTTACTTGTTGTTTGAAGTAGGCAGAAAACTGGGTTTTTCACAGTTTTTAAAAATAGTTTTTTACGGAATTCTCTACGGATTAGGTTTTATCTCGTTAAAATCTGCTCTAAAAAAGGTATTTAGATTTTTTAGAGGTTTCAAAATGGAAGAGCTTCTGCAACTTTTCAGAACAATTCCGTTAATGTCTGACGTGGAAGAAGTTTTTGAAAAACTGAGGAGTGAAGGCTGGAAAACGGCTTTAATAAGTTCCGGACTGCCAAATGTTGTTGTTCAAGATTTGGCTACAAGGCTTAAGGCTGATTATGCCTTTGGTTTCAATTTGGAAACAAAAAACGGGGTTGTGACAGGCGAGGTTTCTGGCGAGGTTATAGAACGTCACGGGAAGCTTCTGGTTTTAAAAAAGATTTTGGAAACAGAAAGGTTAGGTCCGGAAAGATGTGTTGTGGTTGTTGACGACCGGAACAATGCGCCGATACTGCTTCCGGAGATGCTGAAAATAGGTTTTAATCCAGACTTTGTGATTCGCATGAAAGCGGATCATGCGGTAACTGGGAGGCTGATTGAAATTCTCTCTTTGATAGGGGGTGAAAAGCCGAGGAGGAGAGTTTTTCCATCTAAGAATGAGATTATTCGAGAGATTATTCACGCCTGCGCTTTCACAATTCCTTTTCTTTCCAGCTTGATGGGGCAATACACTGTAGCCCTTTTAATTGTTATTGTAACTTTTCTGTATGCTATCTCCCAGTTGGCTATGATGGAAGGGAAGAACGTGGCTATAGTTTCTTCAGTAATTCGTCATGCAGCCACAAATGTGGAACTTTACGAGTTTGGTACAGCCCCCATATTTTTCGCTTTAGGTATACTGCTTGTCTTACTGTTATTCTCTGCTCCGGTAAGCAGTGCAGCTATTGCTATATTCGCTTTCGGAGACAGTGCAGCCGCAATACTTGGAAGAATTGTCGGAAAGAGGAAGTTGCCTTTTAATAAAGGAAAAACCTTGGAAGGTTCAATTATTGGTTTTTTCTTTGGTTTTTTGGGAGCCACATTCTTTGTAAATCCTTTGAAGGCGTTGGCGGGTGCTGCTGTGGCGATGTTGGTTGAGAGTTTGCCCTTGCCGTTAAACGATAACTTAACGGTTCCTTTAACCGCCGGAGTTGTGCTGAGCCTTGTGGTATAGAAGCTGCAAGTTTAGTGCATTTTAAGCGGTTTAGGATTTTCTAGAACTTTAACTGCTTCTATAAGGTTTAAACCGTTTTCAACTTGAAACTTTTTTCTAATTTCTGTCAAAATCATTTTTTCTATAACTTTGTATCCTTCCTTCCCAAAAATCGAAGTTAACGCTTTTTCAAAAACTTCAGGTTCTCGCGGAATTTTAGATTTTCCTAACATGAAATCCCTTTTAAGGTGGTAGTATATGGACTCTTTGACGCTTTCACCAAGCTTTCCTAATGCTGAATCAACACATTCAAGTATTTTTAGATAAACGTCGGTAGATGCGTCTGTCACTTCCATCCCAAGTAGAAGTAAGTTCTATAAGCTATTTTCATATAAGTTTTTTTATTTTCACCTAAATATTCTACTTTTGAGATGAAAAAACAAAAGCAGGGGGTGAAAGAGTGAAATTAAAAGCTGTTTTGTTGCTGTTCCTGCTGTTCTTCGCTTCAGCCGCCACCATAGCTTTGATAAGTATAAGCATTGCGCCAAATAATTTTAGGACAACATCGCTTACATCTTTATTCAACATTGTTGAGCCAACCGGTGGAGGACCAGTAGACGATCCTACAGCCACTTAGTAGGAGCATGTTAAAATTTTAAAAGCAGATATGCCTAACAAGTCTATTACAGCAGGTAGTTAGTTATGAACAGGAAGCTTAACTTGGCTGATCTGAAAGCAATCGAGACTTTGGCGTTTTATGGGCCAAGAAACATAAGCAAAGTTTCAAGGAAACTACAAATCCCGACGGAAACGTTGCGCAAGAGGATTAAGCGCATCTACTCTCAATCTTTTTTGAGATTCCATGTAAATGTTTGCCATGCAAATTTAGGACTTGTTACTGGCGTTGTGTTTGCAGAAGCCGTCCCCGGATATGAAAATGTCCTTCTTGACGCGCTGAAAATCAACGATTTTTGGACTTTTTTAGGTAGATGTTATGGAATGTTTGAAGGGTGTGTTGGAATATTTCCAATACCTAGGGAAAGATGCTGCCAATTTGAACAGTTTATCAGTGAAATAGAAAGAGCGGGGTTGGCTAGGAGAATACAAGTTTTTTGGACATCCTTTTTTCACCCTACTCCCGTGTTGTGCAAATGGTTTGATGAGAGAACAAAAACATGGAATTTCGATTGGGAAAAATGGATTAAAGAAGTCAAAAGCGCAGATGCAAGCTCGCTTCCTCTTCTCGCTGAGCCTGAAGTTTCGGTAAAGGCTGATGAAATAGACGTATTTCTAATAAAAGAGCTTGAGAAGAACGCCGCGGTCAGTTTTAAAAGACTGGCGGAAAAATTGGGAATTTCACCTCAGTTAGTAGGTTATCATTACTACAGGCATATTCTAGGCCGAAGACTTTTGGAAAGCTTTAGGGTAACCATTTTTCACTTCGGTGAGGACTCAGAGTTTTCCTTTTTTATATTCAACTTTGACGAGTTTGAAAAACTAGCGAAATTCACCTCCACGTTGCTGGATAAACCTTTTGTGAAGACGTTGGGTAAAATCTTGGGTGAAAACAAGATCTACGCTTATCTATATTTTCCGAGGTCTGAGTTCAGAACGTTTCTGAAAGCTTTGTCTAAGCTTGTCAGAGAGGGGATTCTTGAAAGCTATTACTATGTGATACAAGATCTTGACAATTCAGCAAGGGAAATTATCCCGTTTCAATGTTTTAAGGAAGGAAGATGGGTTTACAACCATAAGGGATACGTCAATCTTCTTCGCAAATTCGTAGTGGAAAAACGGTTGATTGAGAAACTGGCGCATAAGGTTCATAGCAAGGTGGAGGAACCTGCTAAAACAAGGATTTTAATGGGAAAAACTGCCACAACGAACTAATGGCTGTCAGAACAACGCTATTGTCACTGCTATGATTGGGTATTAGACCCTAAATGAGGTGAGAAGCAATCTTTCGCTGTTCTAAACTATAGGTTTATATTCGTTTCTGGAAAATAATTATTTTGGAGGAAGGAGTGTTTTGTCTAGTCAGCGTTGCCAATTCAGAGTGTTTGCCCTTATTATAGTTGGTCTTCTGTTTCTCCCAGCAGGTTTAACAGATGTTATGGAAGTCTTTGTTGACTCCTCTAGGGTTAGGGAGACTATTATAGTTGGTGGAGAACATTACATTGATGTTCCGTTCTATTATCAAGTAAAAACTTACTATTGTGGTCCAGCGGCTCTTCAGATGGTTTTTGATTATTTTGGAGAGAATGTTTCCCAGTTTGAGATTGCCGAGGTTGCGCGGACAGTGCCTTACGTGACTTATACTGATGAAATGCGTAGGGCTGCCCATTTCAGTAACGTAAGCACCTCCATGGGCAGCGAGATGGCTGAAAACATTACAGGATATACTGCTAGAAAGCTTGGTTACGGCGCTTTTGAAATGTACAGTATGAGTTTGGAGCAGCTGAAGGATATTATAGACATGGATTTTCCGATGATTTTGCTTATGAGGTGGGTTCCCGGCGAGCCTTACGGCCACTACAGGGTTGCTGTAGGATACAATGAGACGCACGTTTTCCTGCATGATCCATGGAATAATGTTGCGTGGGGTGGAGAGTTTGGCGGTCCAAACTTGGCGATGAACTATACGTTTTTCGATGAAATGTGGAGTTATTCTGGTTATTGGGGCCTGTTTGTTTCTCCTTGGAAAGTGGAAATTGAAGCGCCTATAACGGTTTATGTTGGCGAAGTTTTCACCGTTAGGGCGCATATAACGTATGTTTGTCCTCCGCCGATTCCAAGCAGCGGTTATGAAGCTTCTTTCTGTAACGCAACGATCATTTTGCCTGAAGGTTTGGTTTTGGCAGAGAATGAAAGTGTAGAGAAGAGTATTGGAGAGATTTTCCCGGGCGGTGGAGTTACGGTTTCTTGGAAGGTTAAAGCTGAGCGTGCTGGAAACTATTCGGTGTCGGTTGAGGCAGAGGGTAAAATTGACGGTTTTGTGGGAGAAAAACCTGATGTTGGGCCGAGTTATTATTATGTGGATAGGATTGGGGGATTTTCTTCAAGCTTTGTAAGTGCTGAAGTTGCTTCGCAAATTTACATATCGGATATTAAGCCTTCTGAAGGTGCACCTGGAACTGAAGTTGCTGTTTTCGGCGGAGGGGCTACTCCTAACGGAACGGTTGTTGCATTGTTGAGCGGCCCAGTGAACCAGACGATTGTTGTAATCGGTTCTGAGCAGACATCAACTGAGGAAAATGTTACTTTGATAGCGAATATGACTGTTGGCTGGACGGTTGCAGACATGGATGGTTCTTGGTCTATAGCTTTTAACGTGCCGGATGTTTCGCCTGGAGACTACAATGTTTTTGTGGTTGACAACGGCACATTGAAAAGTGATGTTACAAAGTTTAAAGTTTTGCCTCTTCAGCCTGTTCAGATAAAGATATGGTATATTTCGCCTACGGAGGGATATCCTGGCACTCTTGTTTTTATCAGAGGGGATGGAGCAACAGCCTATGGTAAAGTTGGCATTTACTTCGACAATTTGAATGTGGCTAATACAGAGGCGTATAGTAGTGGCAGTTGGTCAACCAGCTTTAGGGTCCCTGATGTCCCTCCAGGAAACTACACGGTTTTAGCGTTGGATTTGGCTTCAAACACTTCAGACACCGTCGTTTTTAGAGTTTTGGAGATTATTTCGCGGACTGTTGGCGTTAAGGAGGGGGATTGGGCAAAATACAATGTGAGTTTTGAGTTTTCAACTGATGATCCTGAACCGCCTATAACACCGCCTCCGGGCGACATTTTTGAAACCAAATATTTTCTTTTAAAGGTTCTTTCGATTACTGGCACAAACGTTACTTATGAGAGTGTTGTGCGCTATGAGAATGGGACGGAAATCTCTAGTGTTTCTTGGCTGGACGTTTCTACTGGGCAAACTGTCTATGGTGTGCAAGTGCCTTATGGACCAATTATCGGAGCCAACCTTACCGTTGGTGATAAGGTTTACTTGAATCCCTATTCGCCGGAGATAAACTTGACAGTTGCTGCTTTCTATGCGGGTTTGGAGAGGGAGGTTAACTGTGTGGTTATGAAGATGAACGTTAGTGTTCCTTCTAGGTATCTGATGGTTGGAGAGCTATTGTTGGTGTGGGATAGGGTCAGCGGTGTTCTTTGCGAGCAAAAATTCGATGTTTGGTATATTAGTGTTGAGGAAGGTTATAGGACCCATTTGTTTTACAGAATAGTTATTTCAGAAACGAACATTTGGGCTCCTATAGGCATAGTTCGTGTAAGGGTTACGTTTTTCCCTGGATTTTTGATTTTGAGGAGCAGGGGCAGATGGGTGATTTGTGTTATAGAGCTTCCTGAAGGTTATAGGGCGAAGGATGTGGACTTGTCCAGTTTGATGTTGAATGGCACTGTTGCTGGGGAGGTTGTCAGCAGGGCTAGGGGAAGCCGATATTTGATAGTTAAGTTTGAAAGGAAGGCGGTAATCAGTTTAATTAGGAAGGCGGGAGTTTTTGTAGGGAGAGTTTGTTTGGTGGTGAATGGCAGGTTTAAGGATGGCACTGTTTTCGCTGGAACCGCGAGAGTTATAGTTTTTATAAATCCATTTTGGCGTTTTTGGAGGCTTCCCATGTTTCTATTCCGAGGGGGTTTCCCTAACATCTTTTAGGGCGGTTTAAGAAGGCTTTTATTGTGTATGGTCTAATTGTTTTTGGGTGTAGGCTTATTGGAGTCTAGAAGCAAATATGTTCTTGCACCGTTTTTGTTAATCGATGGAGTTTTGGTCTTCGGGCTTATTATGCTGTGGGAGTTGGACTGGCTTGTGAACAACACTCTTTATAGTTATAACCTTGTTTTCAGTGTTGACTGGGCTGTTCCTTACTGGACTTTTTTAAGGATTGTTGCAGGTTCGTTTCTTTTAGCTATTGCAGCAGTAACTTTTTGGGGTTGTGTTTCTTATAGGCAGGCTAGGAAGAAGGGCGGGATGCCAACTTATGTTTGCAGGAAATGCGGAAGCATATGGATGACGGTTTTTAATGGAGCGAGGGCTGGAAAGGTTGGAGAGTCTAAAAGGATAAAATTTCTCAAAAAGTGTCCCTTATGCGATCAGAATCTACTTGCCGAGTGAAACGCCTAGAAGATCTCTGGCCGCTAAAATGTATAGCAGTTTCTGATAATTTCTTTAATGGAGAGCCCTAGAGCAAGAAAATTAGCCGTTTAAATTATTTTTGTAAAGCAATT
>PIXZ01000050.1:447-14632 GCA_003601605.1 Candidatus Bathyarchaeota archaeon | reverse complement strand
TTGCCTCTTTCATAACACTGTCAATTTTTACTGTTGTTATTTTTCTGTTTTCCATTACTATTTTTCCGTTTATTATTACCGTTTCTACGTCGGAAGCTTTTGCAGCGTAGACCAGATGGCTTATCTCGCTATGTAAAGGACAAAGGTGCGGTTTCTTAAAATCTATTATTACCAAATCCGCTTTTTTACCCGCTTCTATTGTTCCTATTTCATTTTCCCACAACAAGGCTTTGGCCCCTTCTATAGTTGCCATTTCTAAAACCTTTTCTGCTGGTAGTAATGTTGGATTTTTGTTCACCCCCTTGTGTATAAGCGCCGCTGTTTTCATGACGTCAAACATGTCTGCAGTGTTATTGGAGCATGGGCTGTCGGTTCCTAAAGAAACTGTGATGTTTTCCGTTAACATTTGTGGAACTGGACTTATGCCTGAGGCAAGTTTAAGATTTGAAACGGGATTATGCGAAACTTTTACTCTTCTTTTTTTCATAACAGCAATGTCTCTGTCTGTTAATGCTACGCAGTGAGCCGCAACTACTTTTTCATCCAAAACATCTAAAGAATCCAAATATTCCATTATGCCTCTTCGAATTTGCACATTGAAGGCGTTCTTAATTTTTTCAGTTTCATCAGCAGTTTCGGCAATGTGCGTGTGCCATATAATAGGCGTCTTTTCAGAACCATATTTTTCGTTCAATTTGTCCCTCAAGTTTCTCAGTCCCTTCATGTATTCTGGGTCAACAGTATACGGCGCATGGGGATCTACACTAACACGAATTAAACCTTCAACCTTATTATGCCAGTTTTTAGCCAAGTTTTCAAGGGCTTTTCTATCTTCTTTTTTCCTCCATGAAAAGCATACATGGCCAATAATGCCTCTTAAACCTGCATCTGCAAATGCTTTTGCCTCATTTTTCTCTGGCGTGTAATGGTACATTGTGTTGACGGTTGTTATTCCGCTCATTATTGATTCTATGGCTGTTAGTAACGCGCCGATGTAAATGTCGTGTGGTGTCATGAGTTTTTCTATGGGCCATATCCATTTTTCCAACCATTCTTGAAGTGGTAGGTCGTCTGCGTATCCTCTTAATAGGCTCATGGCAGCGTGTTGATGTGTGTTTACAAAACCCGGTATAATCACCTTGCCTTTTGCATCTATTTTTTCGTATCCGCGTCTATATTTCCTTTTGAGCTCCGTAGTTTTTCCAACGTCAACGATTATTTTGTCTTCTACTGCCACTGCTCCTTGATAGATTATCTTTCGATTTTTTAGGGTTAGAATTGTTCCGTTATGAATTAGTACGTTCATTTTGAATCACTGTAAATGGTGATATAAGCTTAGAAAGTGTAATCCTTAAAACTCTTAAGTTTCGTCGTCTCCTATTGTTGCTTAAGAGAGCGGTGAAATTGGATAGTGTTGACAAGGTTATCTGGGTTCTACCCGTTTTAGGCGTTTTAGACGTGATTTCCACTTTTTATGCTAATAGTTTAGGGTATCCTCCGATGCTTTATGAAGCCGGTATTTTGGCAAGATACTTTGCCAACTTCGGTTTAACATATATTTATATCCCTATTTATTTGGCGATTCTCATAATGTTTTCATACATATTTTGGTATGTCAAAAACGAAAAACTCGATTCTTCTCGATTTCTTGATAAGATTTTATTTTTTCTACTTTTAGGAGCGGTTTTCTACGTCTATATGAGGTTAACCGTAGCATTCTCCGTGAATTTCTTACTGCCCTTCCTTATTTCTGGGAAGCTTTCTTTATTTTTGGTTGATTTACTCATATACTTAAGTACTGCTTTTACGCTAATCCTTTATACATGGCATGATGCTGTTAAGTGGATTGGTGGAAGTGAAGAAAGTGAGCGGGTTAATTGAAATTTCTGAAGAGAGTATACGGAAATATCTTTCTTCTATTTATCAAGTGGATGTTGAAATTTGTGGTGTTTGGCGGCTTGGTTGCGAGAAAAAGGAAGATTTTAAGGAATTGAAAGGTTTTGGCTATGGTGTTCCTTACGTCATTGAGTTTCGCGTGAACGGTAACATTAAGAAAGTTGTTTTAGAAACTTTGCGTTTTGAAGGATTTGGGCATGACTATTTTTCTGATAGGGCACAAATTTTACTCTGGCAGCACGCGGCATTTAACAAACTGCCACGGCATGTGCGTTCAGTAGATGTTGGCGCCTTTACTAAAGATGGTGAAACTCTGAAGTCTTTGGGAGATTGCGGCGAATTTTTTATTGTAACCGAGTATGTGGATGGCAGCCTTTACCATGAGGATTTAGATCGTATTAAAGAGAGTGGGCAATTAACCGAGTTGGATGAAAAGCGGTGTTTAGCTTTGTCTGATTATCTTGTGGAAATTCATAATGTTAAACGCGAGGCCCCGTGGCTTTATGTTAGGCGAGCACGGGAACTTGTTGGACATGGCGAATGCATAATGGGATTATTGGATAGTTATCCGCCTAACCTTGATTTTGTTAACGAAACAAGTCTAATCGATATTGAACGCAACTGCGTTATATGGCGTTGGCGACTTAAACGTAAAGCTCACAGGCTTAGTCAAGTGCACGGCGACTTTCACCCTTGGAATGTCATGTTCCAGGAAGGCGTTAATTTTACTGTTTTAGATCGCAGCCGTGGCGAGTGGGGTGAACCAGCTGACGATGTGGCTGCTATGACTATCAATTACCTTTTCTATTCCCTTCAGAAATATGGGGAATTATCCGGGGGTTTTGAGCGGTTGTTTAGACTTTTCTGGGAAAATTATTTGGACAAGACTAATGACCATGAAATTTTTGAGGTTATTCAACCATTTTATGCTTGGCGTGGCTTGGTTGTCGCTTCACCGGTTTGGTATCCTAGTCTAAAAAAGGATGTTCGTGTTAAGCTCCTTAACTTTGTGAAGAATGTTTTGTGCTTTGAACGGTTTAATCTGGACGACGTGAACTCTTACATTAGGGAAGCTTAGGTTTTCCATGGATACCTTATGTCCGCGTATACTACACCACGTTTGGCTCGTTCTTTTTGTTCTTTAACCCATTTTTCCAAGCCGAGTTTTTGCAAGCGCTTACCATCTTGGATTAATGTTGGGTAGTGTTCTGCTAAGGTTTTGATGAGTGTGCATGGATATTCTTTGCATTGGGGACATACTTCTATGTCTTTTTGTTTAGCACATTGGCGGATTTTACAGTCGGGTGGTCCGCCGCCTGTTCTGCAAGTGCAGTTTAGGCTGGCTAGTTTTTTGAGGAATTGCCAGAAAGTTGGAAAAGTGTTCTTCATTTCAGGTATGTATTGGTACCAGTCGTCCATGCCTTCTTCGTGAAGACTTTTTTGTAATTGCTTTGCTTGTTGCGGTATACGATTGCGGTGGGCGCATAATTCGCAGTATAGACCGCAGTAGGCTACATAGCGGAGTAGGTTTCTGGTTGACATATATTACGAGTAGGGATTAAAGAATAAATATGGTTTTTGATAAATAGTTGTTATTTGTGGTGTTGTGTTTGGGTGTTGAGTCGGTTAGGGATTTGGAAAAGTTGCTTAGGGAGATGGGATACTCAGGTAAGGCTGCTAAGGAAATTTTGAAATGGTATAAGCGGAAATGACGAAAGCGAAAGGAGTTTACCTTTTACTTATTCAAGTAAATATGGACATCCAAGTTGATGTTGGCGCTCTGGGAACCGTTAATTTTGAGAAAGGACTTTATGTTTATGTTGGCTCTGCTCAGAACAGCCTAGAAAAGCGCATAGCAAGACATTTTAGCAGAGGTAAGCGGAAATTTTGGCACATAGACTATTTGCTTGACAACCCAGCCGTAGAAATCTCAGAAGTTTTCGTTAAAGAAGTTGCAAGACAAGAAGAATGCAAAATTGCCAAAGAAATAGGCAAGACAAACGTTCCAGTAAATGGTTTCGGAGCAAGCGACTGCAAGTGTAAAAGCCATTTGTTTAAAGTTGGAGACTTATCGTTTTTAAGAAACTTACGTGTAAAACAGCTTCGTAAGTGAAGTGGAAATGTCTGAAGCGCAAAAAGAAGGCTGGTGCGTTTGGGTTACTGGATTGCCTGGCAGCGGAAAATCCGTTGTTTCAGAAGCCTTACACAGCCTTCTAGAAAAAAAGGGGATTCACGCTCAAATTCTAGCTTCCGATGCCTTACGTAAAGTCTTAACCCCTAAACCCACATACTCACTTGAAGAACGCGATATAGTTTACGCGACTCTTGTTTACATTGCCAAGCTGCTAACCAAAAATAGCGTTAATGTAATAATTGATGCAACTGGCAATTTGAGACGTTACAGGGAAAATGCAAGAAAACAGATTACGCGTTTTATGGAAGCATATCTAGAATGTCCGCTAGAAGTTTGTTTTCAGCGAGAATCTAAACGTGGAAAAACCTACGAGGCACCTAAGCAGATTTACGCTAAAGCTTTGGAAGGAAAGGCTCCCACTGTTCCAGGTGTTGGACAACCTTACGAGCCGCCGTTAAATCCGGAAATAACCCTTGATACAACTAAGTTTACGCCGAAAGAATGTGCTGAAAAAATTTTTGAAATTATCCTTAAGTGCTTTTACTAACCGTTTATTCTTTTGTTTCCAGTTTATAGAACACTTTCAAGCCTTTCAAGGTTTCATGCACAGAACTTGCAATTCTAAGTACATCCTCCAAATCTACTTTCCTTTTACCCCAATCGTAGACGTGGTCATGCACACCTTTTAGGGGTTCAAATCCTAGAGAGCGAAGCCTTTCGACAACTTCTATAGGGTTTGCTCCTTCGCTGTAGAATATTATGTTCAAATAGGTTTTCACACAATCACTATCCCATGGTTTTGAAAACTGAAGCGCGCAACAAAAATTAATTCTTTTCGGTTTTTTACCAAATGGGTTGAGGGAAGGCAGAAAAAGCGGATTCGGGTTATTGTTATTTAAACGAAAGAATGTAACATCTTTTATTGTCAGCTACCCTACATATTGGTTTGAACGGTAACGTTTATAACTCAATGTTTTCATTCCTAAAAGACGCGAAGCGGACAAACAATGGGTCACAGAAAAAAGCATGCACCAAAACACGGTTCCCTTGCCTATTCACCTAGGAAACGCGCTAAACGTTTACTGGCTAGAATACGCTATTGGCCAGAAATAGAAACAGACACGCCAAGACTCTTAGGTTTTATAGGTTATAAAGCCGGAATGACCCACGTTTTCACCATAGAAGATAGAAAACGTTCACCCAACTACGGAAAAGAAATAATCCGCCCAGCAACTGTTCTGGAAACACCACCCATGCTTATATGCGCCATAAGAGCCTACACAAAAACTCCTTATGGCTTTCGAACATTCACAGAAGCTTGGATGAAAGACCCGCCAGAAGAACTTGAAAGAGTGTTTACTGTTCCTGAAAACTTTAACACAGAAGAAAACCTCAAAAAAATTGAAGAGAACCTAGAAAAAATTGCCAAAATCCGCGTTATTGCCATAACCCAGCCCAAACAAGCAAGTGTGCCAAAGAAAAAACCAGAAGTGGCAGAAATAGAAGTAGGCGGCGGAACAATCCAGCAACAATACGAATATACAAAAAATCTTCTGGGAAGAACAGTAACGCCAGCAGAAATATTCAAAGAAGGCCAGTATATAGACGTAATAGCGGTTTCAACAGGAAAAGGTTTCCAAGGACCCGTAAAACGCTGGGGCATAACAATTCTTCAACATAAGGGAAGAAAAACCAAAAGAGGAGTCGCTACTCTAGGCCCATGGAAGCCAACCCGTGTCATGTATAGCGTGCCAAGAGCTGGACAAATGGGCTTCCATCAAAGAACCGAATATAATAAACGCATTTTAAAAATCGGGGCAGATGGAAAGGAAATCACACCAAAGGGAGGTTTCATAAGATACGGGATAATCCGCGGAGCCTACATGCTTATAGAAGGAAGCATTCCTGGCACAGAAAAGCGTCCCATACGACTGCGCTATCCTGCACGTCCACCAAAACACGTGGCAGAAGAGCCACCTCAAATGACATATGTCTCCTTAGAATCACCGCAAGGAAAGTAGAGGCGAAACAAGATGGCTAAAACAGTGAAAATTTTCAACCTTGAAGGAAAGCCCGTTGGAAAAACGAAACTGCCGCCAATTTTTGAGACACCTATAAGACCCGACGTTATAAAACGTGCCGTTCTAGCGATTCAATCTAATCGAAGACAGCCTCAAGGCAGAGACCCAATGGCTGGGAAGAGAACGACAGCCGAATCTAGAGGTGTAGGCTTAGGCATAGCCAGAATACCGAGAATTAAGGGACCAGTAGGAAGAGGAGCCTTGGCGCCGGGAACAGTAGGCGGAAGAATGGCTCATCCACCAACATCAGAAAAGAAAATTGTAAGGCGTATACCCAAAAAAGAGAAGCGTCTAGCTTTGTTTTCTGCAATAGCGGCTGCAGCCTCAAAAAAGATTGTGGCTTCACGGGGCCATTCTATTGAGGATGTTCCGCAAATACCTTTGGTTGTTACGGATGATTTGGAAGAGTTAAAGAAGACAAAGGAGGTTGAAGAGGCTTTAATTCGGCTGGGCGTGTTATCCGATATTTATCGTGTGAGAGAAAGTAGAAAAATCCGTGCTGGAAAAGGTAAACTGCGGGGTAGAAAAATAAAACAAGCTGTAGGACCCCTTATTGTTGTGGCTGAAAATAAGGGAATATTGGAAGCTGCAAGAAACATTCCGGGAGTTGATGTTACCAACGTGAAAAGTTTGAATGTGGAGATGCTTGCCCCTGGAACGCATCCCGGAAGACTTACCATATGGACAAAAAAGGCCATTGAAAAACTGAATGAATTTTATGGTAAAGGTGAAATGGCATAATGGACCCTTACGAAGTTATCCTTTATCCTTTGATGACGGAATCTGCGAGCCTTATGGTTGAAAAGGAAAACAAACTGGTTTTTGTGGTTAATCTTAAAGCAAACAAGATTGACGTGAAACGGGCGGTTGAGCAACTTTATGAAGTGAAGGTTGAAAAAGTGAACCTTTTGATCACGCCTCAAGGAGAGAAGAAAGCCTTTGTTAAGCTTCATCCAGAATACAAAGCGGCAGATGTAGCCATAAAACTTGGAATTCTCTAATAATTAATATGAGAGTGAATGGTTATGGGAAAAAGAATTCGTGTCCAAAGGCGTGGGCGTGGGGGTTCTCAATTCAAATCATCTACCCACAAGAGAGTAGCCCCTGCACAATATCCGCTAAACATAACGCCCAATGAATATTCTGCAACAGCAATTAAAGGAGTCATCGAAGAATTTGCACACGACCCCGGGCGGGGCTCCCCACTAGCTTTAATACGGTTTGAAAACGGCGAATCATGCTACACCATAGTGCCAGAAGGAGTTTCCTTAGGTCAAGAGATACAGATGGGTGGAAAAGCGCCGATTAAAGTAGGCAACATATTGCCAATAGGAAAAATCCCAGAAGGCACTATGATATGCAACATAGAACTGAAGCCCAGCGATGGTGGAAAACTCGCAAAATCTTCCGGAGCATACGCCACTGTTGTAGCGCACACAGAGCAGGGGACGATAATTAAGCTTCCATCTGGCGCCACAAAATATGTAAATGATTATTGCAGAGCAACAATCGGCATTGTTTCCGGAGCTGGGAGAACAGAAAAACCCTTCTTGAAAGCTGGAGCAAAATTTCATCTGATGAAAGCAAAGGGACACAAGTATCCTAGAACACGGGGAAGAGCCATGATTGCGGCTGTACACCCTTACGGAAGCAGCAAAAAAAGTGCTCGAAAAGGTACAACTGTTTCACATGGTGCACCACCAGGACAGAAAGTCGGGTTGATTGCAGCTAGAGGTACTGGAAAGAAAAAGAAAAGACGGACCAGTTAAGTTTATAGCGTTTAATGTGATTAGTAGAGTTGAGGTAAAATGCCCCGAGATTTCATGTATCGCGGATACACGCTTGACCAACTGCAAAGTATGTCTATGGACGAATTTATCAATCTGCTTCCTTCAAGGCAGAGGAGAAGCCTTCACCGCGGCTTGACACCCGAACAGAGGATACTTCTTGAAAAGATAAGAAAAGCAAAGGAAGCTATGAGAAAGGGTAAAAGCGAAGTTGTGAAAACTCATGTTAGAGACATGGTTATACTTCCCGAGATGGTTGGTCTTACGATTCTTGTTCATAACGGAAAAGAGTTTGTTCCCGTCGAAATAAAGCCTGAAATGATTGGACATTATCTGGGAGAGTTTGCAATTACAAATAGACCCGTTAAACACGGGACTCCTGGAATTGGGGCTTCTCGTTCTTCCATGTATGTCCCGTTAAAGTAGGCAATTTTTAGGCGCTGTAGTCTATTCCCTTAGGCTTCTTGCTAGGCGGTTTAGTTTTCGGTATTTGAGGTAAGGGGATAGGTGGTGGAATGTTTAGTGTTCTTGATAATATCACTGATTCTATGAAAACAATGTTGGAAATGGACTGTACAAGGACGGGTGGCGGCGGTTTCTTTTCTTCGTATCCTTTGTAAACTTTTTCAACGTCATTTTTGTCGCCTACCACGTAGGCTTTTCCTTTCATGCTTATCTGAGCTATTGAAGGGTTATAGTTGATGGTTAAAACGAAGGGTACTTCCAGCGAGTTTTCCGACTTCTTTTCCATTCCAGTCAAATTTAGGTTTGAGTTTATTTGAATTGGCGGAATAGGCTTACTAATGTCCCAAAATCTTTCTGCAGACACATTGACGATTGAAACGTTCACTCTAAACATTTGAATCGTTTAGAATATTGTTAACGCATAATTTAAAGATGTTTATTTTTCAGCTTGCTTGTATCTTGTAAAGCCGCAATGTCCGCAAGAATATCTGTCACCGTGGTCAGCCATAAAATATCCTGGTCCGCAACGTTCACATGTGGGGCGTAGTCTTGTTATTTTATCACCTTCTATTTTATACAGCTTAAAAACACCTTTCTCTTCTTTCTTCTTTTTCTCACCTTTCTCTTTTTCCTTTTGTTCTTCAGTAACTTTTTCTTCTTCAGACATTTTCTTCTTTCTTCTCCTTCTCTTCTTTTTCCAGTTCTTTTCCAGTTTCCTTTTCAGGAGGCTTTTCTGGTGGCATGTTTCTTTTAATGATGTAGTCGGGTTCTATAAGTCTTGCCTGTTCTAGTGAATCATAAACATTTGCAAGACCAACGGCAATAACGCTTCCAGTTTTGGTTTGCAACTTTTTGACAAAGACGAGGTTTTCATCCTTTTTTAGGGCGTTTGCAACTGCGTTTCTTACTTCGATTCTTGGCGGGGTGCTGCCTGTTTGGCTGTGCTCTACTTGGAAGAGTACTTCGCTTCTTTTTAGCAGCGGATTTTTCTTTTCTGAAACTATTTTTATTTTCATAAGGTTCACTGGTGTGGCAGAATTGATAGGTGTCTCTTACTATTTAGTTTTTCGAAATTTTTCCATAGTTTTGAGAATTGTGGCAATCTCTTCTTTTTTTTCTTGAGTCACTTTAACTACTACTATTCCTTCGTGGGGTTGACCGTAAACGACTATAGAGTTTTCTGGTGCGTGAAGAATGGCTATTAGAGCCAGTAAGTCTTCTTCTCCGTTTACAACTATTTTTGTTTGTTTATTGGTTTTTATTGCTTCTTTTATTGCTTCAGCTGCTTCGTTTGTTATTGTTCCAGGAGGGTTTTCGGTGTAAATGGTTTTCTCTGTTTCCAGCTGGAATGGCTCTATTTCTTTTCGCATAACCTTATTGTCCACGATTAGGAGTTTGGGCGAAAAGTTGCTTTCTGTAAGGTTTTTTGAAACGACATCGCCAACAGAAATTATGGCGGGTGGTTTCTCCTCTTTTATCGACTCTTTAAACGTTTTCATTGTTTGCTCAAAAGAGCCTCTGATCAGTTTGCCTAATGGTTGTTTAAGCTTTAACCGTAATTGTGGTGTAAGAAAATATTTTATTGTCAATTTATCTGACCTTTAGTGCATAGGTTCCCTTTTCTTTTATATTCATGACTTTTGCTATGGCTGAATTTTCCGGGTCGAAAATTATTACTAAACCGCCAAAGTCGTCGCTTAATGATGATGATTTGCATTTTGGACAGATGTTCTGTTTGGTTATAAAATGGCAGTTTGTGCAAGCTTTCTCTGGCATCTAATCGCCTTCTTTTTCTTCCTCTTTCTTAGCTGCCTTCTTTTCCTTCTCTTCCTTTATTTTCTTAACTTCCTGTTCAATCCATTCCAGTTTTCCAAGGAAAGGCTGTCTAGCTGTTACACCTATTTTTCCTGTGCTTCCAGCCTTGCCGAGGGAAACGGCTGTTATGCGAACTCGAACTTGGTCTCCATTTGTGAGTTTTCTTTTGGTTTCTTTGCCCAGTAATACGCCTTGTTTTTCGTCGTAGGAAATGAAGTCGTCCATAAGTTGGGAAACATGCAATAAGGCGTCTACGGGTCCGATGCGTACAAAGGCTCCAAAATCGGCGATTTCCACAACTTCGCCTTCCACGATTTCTTGGATTTTAGGATAAAATGCGAGAACAGAAAAAGTTACCTTGTGGTAGGTGGCTCCGTCTCCTGGAATTATTTTTCCGACTGGGTTTACTTTTACGTTTGTCACAGCTACTATGTAGCCCAGTTCCTCGTTTACTATTCCTTCATATTTTGCCCTAACTTGCTGATGTCCTACAGTTTTTAATGGATTTCCGAAAGTTTCGGGTGGTATGCGGATTGTGTCTTCTAAAGTTATTAGTTTAAACAAGAGTTATAGCCTCCCGTCAATTTCTAACCGTGACTTTTGCCTCACATAAATAACTGGCACATTTATATTTCTTAACCTCTTTCTAAGGTTTCTGTCATTGGTGAAAACTGGGCTTTTCCACTCTTTAGCAACCTTCAATATAGCATCGTCTGGAGAGCATGCATAATCATCATTTAACTGAACATATGTGCACTTTTCACTTAATTTTAAAGCGTAAGAAGCTTTTTTCCGCATTTGTGGCGAGCCCTTTTCTGCAAGTTTTTCAAGTTCTTGGCGGATGGGTGAAAGTAAGATTGCCTCGAAATTTGTGGGTAACAAGTTTTTTAATTCTTCAAAGATGTCAATTTTAAACTGAAGGGGCACAAAAAAGGCGTTCGAATCTAAAATTACCTTTGTCTTCTCTTTTTTGAGTTGAGACTTTATTGTCATGTTACTGTATCATTCCGTATCCGATTAGTCTCCATCTGCCAGCTATTTTCCTACTTATTGCCACTCTTGACTCTGCTGGAGCACAAACTGGACGCGAAAGACTAACGGTTACAACATTACCCTTAACCGAAGTAACTTTACCAACAGTTATTGCCGCCCCCACATGCAAAAGCAAAGTCTCATTCATGTTTATCTTCTCCGTCTTCATAAGCTCCTTTGTTTGTTCCAACAACACGCTCAAGAACACTCGTTTCTAAAGTTAGCTCGGAAAGGGTTGAAGGCAACATACCCGATTTTCCAACAATGTTCCCTGTCAAACTGTCAGCCTTAGAAAACGAAGGGTCTAGCAAGGTTCCTACACCCACTAGTCCGCCGCAATGGGCTTCTTTCACACTTTTTCCGCCAGCATGCAAACTAACTATCTCGCTGAAAAGGGCTTCTTGAACGGTTTTACCCTCTTTTTGCATTGTGATTCCGGGGCGAATTTCTATCTCCTCACCTACTTTGAATTTCCCTTGGACTATGGTGCCTCCAATGACTCCTCCCTCTAATTTCTCGATGGGCGTTCCAGGTTTGTTCACGTCAAAGGAGCGGATAACATACATTAAAGGCGGTTTTGTTTCATCCCTCTTAGGTGTTGGTATAAACTCTTCAATGGCTTGAATAACCGCGTCGATGTTCACTTCATGTTGTGCTGAAACAGGAATGATAGGAGCATTTTCTGCAACTGTTCCCTTGACAAAATTTTTTATCTCCTTATAGTTTTCGAGAGCCCTCTGCTCATCAACAATGTCAATCTTATTCTGCACAATAACCATATTTTTAATCCCAATAATCTCAGCCGCCGCCAGATGCTCTCTTGTTTGCGGTTGAGGACACGGCTCATCCGCAGCAATCACAAGTATGGCTCCGTCCATTATGGCTGCTCCAGAAAGCATCGTCGCCATTAAAGCTTCATGTCCAGGAGCATCTACAAAACTGACAGCGCGAACAAATGTTGTTTTTGAACCGCAGTTTGGGCAAACTGGTTGTGAAGAATAGTTTTTTGGCGGTTCGCATTTTGAGCATTTGTAGATTCCCATGTCCGCGTATCCAAGCTTTATTGTTATACCTCTTTTCAACTCCTCGCTGTGTCTTGCCGCCCAAACTCCAGTTAGGGCTTGAACTAAAGTTGTTTTTCCATGGTCAACATGACCTATGGTGCCAATATTGCATTCTGGCTGTTTTGGTAAAACTGAAGGTTTTTTACTCATCTTTTTTCCCTAATAAGGATGCAGTTAATCGTGCATTAGAAGTGAGCGCACTAATAAATGTTAATGTTCCGTCGGAGGCTTTTCTTCCGCCTTTTCTTCGGGTTTACTCTCTTCCTCTTTCTTTTCCTTCGCCTTTTTTGTCTTTTTGGCTTTTTTGGCCTGTTTTGGTTTTTCCACAATTTTCAAATTTATCTGCACTATTTCCTCCGTTATTACATTGCCACGAACTGTTTTACGTCTTCTTTCTCCCTCTTTTTGAGGATTAAATCCCGTTCCACCGCTAAGTATTATTTTCCTTCGAACACCACCATGAACGTTTCGCCTCATAGGAAAGCCATCTTTATCCGAACCGCCAGTTATCTGCAATTTATGTCCGGGCAAACCAACAATTGCTCCATCTATTATTTCACCAATCTTTCTACCAATTAGAGGAACGGTTCTAGCCTCTTCTAACTCCACCATTTTTGAAGTTCCATCTTCCGGGTCTGAAATTATAACTTTGAATTTAGCCATTAACCGTTAACTCTCCCAGAGTAGTAGTGTTTATGAAAGTTAACTCTCTCTTTATTAAGATTTGTGAATTTAACTCCGTAGAAACCTAGTTTAACAGAGGCCATTGTTGTAGACGCAAAGAAAGGGAAGTGGAGAGTGTGGTGTTTACTCTACGTGAACTCTGAACAGGTCTATATCTTCCCGCATTATAGGCGTTAGCTCCAGGAAATCTCTCACTGCTCTTTCGATGTCTTTTGACTGGGTTATATATCTTCCAACAACAATGATGTTTGCGCCCTTCTCTAAAGCTTCTCTAGCAGTTTCAGGAACAATTCCACCAGCCACCGCGATTAAAAATCTTTTGTCTTTAAAGGCTTGCCGCAACTCTGGGATAAGCTCAAGGCCAATGGTTTTGCCTGTTTCCTCGTCTATACCTCTATGTAATACGATAACATCGGGGAACTCTTTTAGCATTTTAAGCTTTTCCACAGGTTTTTCAACGTTCAGCATGTCTACCATGGCGTAGATTCCTAGACGTTTTGCTTCGTGAATGAAGGCGTTAAGTGTTTGAATTGGTGCAAGTCCAGCGGCGATTACACCGTCTGCTGTTTCTTCATACGCCAAGTCTACTTCAACTTTTCCAACATCCAAAGTTTTCAAGTCTGCAATAAAGAATACGTCCCTAGCGACTTCTCTCAAGTCGCTTATAACTTTTGTTCCATACCTTTTTATGAGCGGTGTCCCAGCCTCTAATATTATTCTGTCGCTTTTTGGAATCTGTGAGATTATCTTCTTTGTTCTTTCAAAGTGGGGGATGTCAAGCGAAATCTGCACGTATGGTGGTCTCCAAAGCCGAGGCACTTTGAACCCCATTATAGGATGTTTAGCCCTATCCTTGTCGTAGAAAACTTTTTCCAACGATGGATACTTGGCTAAGGCTCTTTTCAAAGCAAGTTTTGTTGCCCCGTAATTGTAATGATATATTTTACGGTAATCGCTTGCCTGTGGATGCACAAATACGCTGCAGACAATAACCCAATCATCCACCTTGTCCTTAGGTAGTATTCCCTCTTCCACAGCGTCCGCCACAGCCTTTGCCACCGCCGCCTGTGCAGGACCAAAAATCTTGTTGGCATCATCCAAAGTTTTCACAGTAACCTTTGGCACAAGCAAAGTGTGGGGTTTCGGAGGAAGGTTAGGTCTTATAACAGCCAAAAGAGGCGTGTGTCCCATTGAAAGATTTGAAAGCCCAGCAGCGAAAGCCTCGCC
>PIXZ01000050.1:0-416 GCA_003601605.1 Candidatus Bathyarchaeota archaeon | reverse complement strand
ATTAAAAGGTCTATGTGTGCAACTTCGTTTCCTTCGCCGACAAGTGCTTCACCAATCAAGTAGGTGTATTTGCCCCTAGTTTCAGCAGTTTCCGACAAAATTTTCATAAAAGTGCTGTTTGCCACATCATTAAAATCAACATTAAACTCTTTAAGCCAGCTATACAAGGTATCTCTATGCACATTAAGAATTTTAGCTGTTCCTGATATTGTAGGTTTTGTCGGTTTTCCCTTCAAAAGGCTTCGTGCTCTACACTCTTTTTCAGCAGCCTCTGTTAATATTTTGACGAACTCTTCTGTTGAAGCAGGTTTTCTGATGTCATGCTCTAACATTTTTGTCTCCTACTATGTCTTGTCTGTGAAGTTGTATATAAGAGTGTCGGATTTTGCATTGCTTAACTATTTGCTGTCGACATT
>PIXZ01000049.1 GCA_003601605.1 Candidatus Bathyarchaeota archaeon | reverse complement strand
AGAAGCCAGCGGAACAGCCTACCGCATGGACCACGTGCCTTTGCCGCTTAAAAAAATCGTTGACCCGCCCAGTGGGGTGCTTCCAGACGAAGAGATTTTGAGAAGAATCCTTGCAGAAGTTAGACGAATTAAAAAGGAAAAGGGGGGAGGAGGGGTATAAAATGGAGCTCTTAATTAGAAATGGCTTCGTATATGACCCTATTAACGGGGTTAACGGCGAAAAAATGGACATAGCCGTAAAAGATGGAAAAATTGTAGAAAAAGTTAACGAGAACAAAGCAAGAGAAATAGACGCTTCTGGAATGATTGTAATGCCAGGCGGTGTGGACATCCACTGCCACATTGCAGGTTCGGAAGTGAACACTGGAAGACTCTTAAGACCTGAAGACCATTTCAGAGATTTTGAACGCAAAACTTCCATAACAAGGTCTGGAGTAGGCTATTCCATTCCATCAACCTTCACCACGGGCTACCGATACGCAAGAATGGGCTACACTACGATAATGAATCCTTCCATGCCACCGTTAGAAGCCAAACACACCCATGAAGAGCTAAACGACACGCCAATGGTGGATAAGGCTACTTATCCTTTGCTAGGCGACTGGTGGTTCGTTCTAGAATACCTAAAAAACGCAAGCATAGAAGAATGTGCAAGATACGTGGCTTGGATGATAGCCTCAACTAAAGGATACGCCATAAAAATAGTTAATCCAGGCGGACTAGAAGCATGGGGCTTCGGACACAATGTCGCAAGCCTTGACGACCAGGTTCCATATTTCGGCATAACTCCCCGCGAAATAGTTCGAGGCTTATGCAAGGTTAACAAGCTTCTGAATCTACCCCACACAATTCACGTTCACACAAACAATCTTGGAAAACCCGGCAATTACAAAACAGCTATAGAGACCATGAGATGTGTAGAAGACTTAGCTGCCGAAAATAAACCAGCAATCCACATAACCCACTGTCAGTTCTGCGCCTTCAAAGGAGACGACTGGAGAACACTAGAGTCTGGCGCAGAAGACATCGCAAACTACGTTAACGCGCACTCTCACGTGACCATGGACATGGGTCAAGTAATATTCACAGACACAACAACCATGACAGCCGACGGGCCTTTCCAGTATACACTTTACGAACTAAGCGGAAACAAGTGGGTTAACCATGACGTGGAGACAGAAACAAGCGCTGGCATTGTTCCCTTCCGTTACCGCCGCAAAAGCTATGTTCACGCTGTCCAATGGTCTATAGGCCTTGAACTCGCCCTCTTAATCAAAGACTCTTGGAAAATCTTTATGACAACCGATCACCCGAACGGTGGGCCTTTCATAGCATATCCAAAAATCATCGCTTGGCTTATGAGCAAAAAAGCAAGAGAGGCAACTTTGGAAAAGATTAGTTCTAAAGCCAGAAGCAGAAGCCTTTTACCCTCCATAGACCGTGAACTAAGCTTTTACGAAATTGCAACTATGACGAGGGCTGGACAAGCTAAAGCTTTAGGCCTCAAAGGTAAGGGGCATTTGGGTGTTGGAGCAGACGCTGACATAGCTATATACGATGTTAACCCAGAAACCGTAGACCCTTCTAGAAAATATAAGCGTGTTAGGCGAGCGTTTAAGCGGGCTGCCTACACCATTAAAGGCGGAAAAGTAGTTGTAGAAAACGGTGAAATAGTGCAGTCTGTTAAAGGCGCCACCATGTGGCTTGACGTGCAAACTTCGGAACCAGTAAAAATTTCTGATGATATGAAAAGAAGGTTTAGGGAGTATTGGACTGTGGAATATGAAAATTATCCCGTAACAGAACACTACCTTGAAATTTCACACCCAATAAAGGTCAAGGCAAGTGTCTGACATGATAACTCTCTATCCACTAAAAGAATTTCAGCATCCCATAATAGCAGAATGCATAAACCCCGAAGTCTTCCAAGGCAAAACCATACAAGAAATTGGAGCACTCAAAATTTGGGAAGGAAACAAACAGAAAAAACTCGAAGAACTCTTCAAAATCGAAAAAGACGAAACAGACAACCTAACAATAACTATTCGCGGAAACATAAGCAAAGTTAGAAGAATAGGCACGGGCATGGAAAACGGAGAAATCATCATCCACGGGGATGCGGGCATGCATTTAGGCGAAGAGATGAAAGGCGGCAAAATCACAGTTCACGGAAACGTTGGCTCTTGGGCTGGCTCCATGATGAAAGGTGGAACCATTGAAATTCACGGCAATGCCAGCGACTATTTGGGGGCACCCTACCGCGGAAGCAGCGAGGGCATGCGCGGAGGAAAAATAGTGGTTTATGGCAATGTTGGAAACGAGACAGGCGCTCACATGCGAAAAGGGATAATCAAAATTTATGGCAGTGCTGGACAATTTGCTGGTTTCAGAATGCGAAAAGGAACCATATACATTCAAAAAGACGCTGGAAACAGGGTTGGAGCATGCATGACAGGCGGCAAAATCATAGTGGGCGGATTTTTAGAGTCGGTTCTACCAACATTTACCATAGAAGGCACAAAGGGAAAAGTTAAGATTGAAGAAGGCGAAAAAGCCACTGGGCCCTTCTACCTTTTCATCGGCGACCATGCAGAAAAAGGCAACGGGAAAATTTATGTTTCAAAAGAGAAAAATCCCCACCTAAGCTGTTATGAAAAGTTTCTTTAACTTGGCGGTGAAAGGAGAGAAAAGCTTTGAAAAACGGTTTAAGCGTTAACGAGTTGGCATGGAAACTACTCGAAAAACTCTGTGCAAATCCAGATTTTTACCGCGTTAAAGTGGAAAAAACAAGTTTCGGCGCAACAGTTGTGGATGCTGGAATAGAAGCAAAAGGCGGATTTGAAGCTGGAAAAATCATAACTGAAATTTGCATGGGCGGATGCGGAAAAGCCAGAATAACCAGCCGAAAATATGGCGAATGGACATTTCCAACAATATTTGTCTACACAGACCACCCCATAACCGCAACGTTAGGCTCGCAGTTTGCAGGCTGGCAAATAAAAGAAGGCGACTACTTCGCAATTGGCTCTGGACCGGCAAGAGCTTTGGCTTTAAAGCCTAAAGAAATTTACGAAAAAATAGGGTATCGCGACAGTTTTGAAAAGGCAATTGTGGTTTTAGAAACAGAAAAACCTCCGCCAAAGCATATTCTGGAACGCTTTTCAAAAGAATGTAAGGTGGCTCCAGAAAATTTAGCCGTAATTTTGACGCCCACAACAAGCTTAGCCGGAGCAACACAAGTTTCTGGAAGAATTGTTGAAACGGGAATTCACAAGTTAAACAAGCTGGGGTTAGACCCTAACGTGATTGTAAACGCTTGGGGACATGCTCCCATACCTGCAGTGCATCCGAAATTTGCAAAGGCTATGGCAAGAACTAACGATGCAATCCTTTACGGAGGAACAGCCTACTACACGGTTGAATATGACGATGAAGAAAGGTTAAAAGAGATTGTGGAGAAGGCTCCATCCCAAGCCTCAGAAGCCTACGGGAAGCCTTTCCTAGAAATCTTCAAAGAAGCCAACTACGACTTTTATTTACAAGATAGACCCAAACCTTTTCGCCCCAGCCATAATAATAGTTAACAATGTGAAAACAGGTAAAACCTTCAAAGCTGGAAAAATTAACTCTCAGACGCTAACAAAATCTTTAAGCTCTTGACAGCTTTTGTCTTCATCCTACCTTGTGGTTGTGCGGGTCTTTGTAAAGATTCTGCCTACAAAATCGTTGAAACCATTATTGCCGACAAGGGTGCCCATAAAGACTCCTAAAAGAATAATTTCAATCCAAGCTTTAGCTAATATTGAAAGCACAAGCACATGCAGAGAACCAAATATAGAAACAAAGAAGGCTGCCACATCTGGAAGTAATAGGGCGACCAACACCTCAAAATAGAAAAAGGTAAACACGCATTCTGGCAGATAACCTACTAAAGTAGCGAGAACCGCCTTCCAAGATGAATATTTTGTGCCTCCAATGTTAAATAGCTCAGCTAAATATCCCACTGTTAATCCCATTAACGCCTTTCCAAACGGTAAGCCTATTGCTCCAAGAAGCCCTAGGCTACCTCCTATATACCCAAAATACAAGCCAGGTCCTATTCCAACTATAAAGCCTGTTAAGAAGCCTATTACAGGACCTCCATAAAAGGCGGCAATCAAAGTTCCTATGTGGGAAAGGTCAAGGGCTATTTGGGTTGTTTTAAAAATGGTCTGTGATACAATAAACATGACGTTTCCAAGAGCAGACATCAATGCAATGAAAACAACTTTTCTTGCATTCATCTGTGCGTTCACCAGAAAGTCAACGATACTTTCTTTACTCATATATCAGTTTCTACTTAAAAAAGAGTATAGTGTTGAAAAATAAATATAGCTTCTGCATATTTCTAGAGGGGAGCTGGATTGTCTGAAGTCCTAAAAATTTCTTCTTCAAAACTTAGAGATTGGTTAAAAAGCGAAACTGGTTCGGTTTTTGTTCCAGTTCACGCTAAGGCTGAAAGGCTAATTAAGGAAATGCGTGAAGCCTTGGAAAGCGTTGAAGAAGTTAGTAGAATGCTTCTTAAAAACAGCAATAAAGAAATTGAAAAGAGAAACCGTAAAACTTACGGGCGGGCTAGAGCCTTGAATAAGCTTGCCCGTCTATTTCTGGACAGAGTTAAACAGGTGAAGATTCCAGAGCAGGTTTCTTACGATAGTTTCAGCGAGTTTGTTGAGGAAGCTCAAAAAGTTTTGGTGGTTACAGAAATAGATGTGAGAAACTGGTTTCCAAGGATTTCGCCATTCTTTATTCTTGACCGCAGAAAATTTCTAGCAGTTTTCGAAAAGGCGAAGGCATCATTTAAAAAGTTAAAGGAGTTTATGGCGAAAGAGTATGTTAAAACCAGAACTTTGGAAGAAACATTTCAGCTTATAGACAAGCTTTTGTCTCTTGAAGAAGAGCTTGAAGATTTAGAAGCTAGGAAAAAGAAGATTAAAAGCGACAAGGATTCCATAGAAAAGAAAATCGTTGAAGCGAAACAAAAAATAGAGACGCTTAAAAGCAAAGAAAGTTTAAGCCAACTGTCCCAGTTAAACATACAGATAGACCAGTTGAAAAAGGAGCTTAGGCACAGGCTTCGGCATCTCAGAAAACCTTTCATAAAATTTCAAAGACTTGTTGAATATAAAGGCGGCTTAACCCCGGAAGAGCTGCAAAACCTTAGAAGTTACATAGACAATCCTTTTGAAGCCTTTACTAGAGAAAAGGCTGGATATCCTGTTCTAAAGCAGATTCTCAGGAAATTAAGCCAGCAAATGTCTGAAGGAAAGCTGAAGTTGAAATCTGATAAAAAGCGTAAGGCAGAACGAGACATAGAAAATATGCTTAACAAGGATTCTCTAAACAGTCTTCATCAAAAATGCATAAACTTAATCGAGCAGAGAAAACAGCTTTCCACATCAGCTGAAATAGCGAAAACAAAGGATGAGCTGAGCAGTCTTCAAGAAAGGCTTAAAAAACTGGCAGACAAGAAGGAAATCCTTGAGTCAAGGGAAAAAGCCTTAAAACAATCTTACAGCGAAACCTTAGAAAAAATCGGGAAATGCAAAAGTCAAATAGAACAGAACATTTTTGATTTTCTGGGAAAACGGGTTAAAGTTGAATCGTTGAAGGGCTAGAAATTGCCACAAGATTTCTCTCAAATCGTTAAAGAAGCCTTGGAAATAAAATGCGAAGATTTCACAAGAATAGTTGAAGAAGCTACAAGGCTTTTGTGCAGTGAAAAAGGCGAAATGAAAAACTTCAACATTATTGGAAGACTTGTGAAAATCAAAACTAAAGGTGAAGCGTTAATTGTTAGCGATTTGCATGGCGATTTAGAAAGCTTAATCGACATCTTCAAACAAAGCGGCTTTCTACAAAAAATAACTGAAAAGAACGATGCCATCATAGTTTTTCTGGGAGACTACGGCGACAGAGGCGAATATTCAGTAGAAGTTTACTACACAATACTAAAACTGAAGCTTCACCATCCAGAGCAAGTTATCTTAATGCGGGGAAACCATGAGGGACCAGAAGACCTTATGGCTTCACCTCACGACTTACCTCTAGAATTCCAAATCAAATTTGGAGAAAAATGGAGAAAAGCCTACACACGAATTCGCGGTCTATGGAAGTGCCTATACAATGCGGTTCTTGTTGAAAAACAGTTTCTGATGGTTCACGGCGGTTTGCCGCCCAACATGAAAACCATAGAAGATTTAGCCTACGCCCATGAAAAACATCCAAAACAAAACTTTCTGGAAGACATGCTGTGGAGCGACCCAAACAGCAATGTTAAAGACTTTTGCGCCTCTCCTAGAGGAGCTGGCAAACTCTTCGGAGAAAACGTAACAAACGAGGTTTTAAAGCGGTTGGATGTGAAGTTTCTGGTAAGAGGACATGAGCCTTGTCCAGAAGGCTTCAAAATCGACCATAATGGCAAGATTTTAACTCTTTTCTCAAGAAAGGGACCCCCCTACTTCAACGCTTACGGTGCTTATCTACAATTGGAGCTTTCAAAAAGTTTCCAGAACGCTCACATGTTGTTGCCTTATATCCGAAAATTTTAGATTTAGGCTTACACGCGGAAACTTTAAGAACAGAGTTACGCTAGCATTTCACGATTTAAACGCTGGGAAGGTTCACTTTTGAAGATTGGAATTGTAACGAGAAATCGAAACTCTTGGAGCTCCATCCAGCTAAGAGAAGCTCTAACCAGACATGGCATCACGCATGTTTGCTTTACTTTCCCGCAATTAGTTGCGCGGGTAGGCTACAAGCCTCCAGTTAACCTTGGCAACTTTAACCTTTTAAAAGAGTTGGACGCGCTGATAATTCGTCCCATTGGAAGGGGTTCTTTAGAAGAGATAGTTTTCAGGATGGACATGCTTTATAGGCTTCAACGTTTAGGCTTATACATCATCAACCCGCCCGAAGCCATAGAACACTGCGTTGACAAATATGACATTCTAGCCATTTTAGAGGAAAACGGCATACCCGTACCAAAAACAGCAGTAACAGAAAACGTGGAAGACGCCCTAAAAGCCTTTAACGAACTTGGCGGAGACGTTGTTGTTAAACCATTATTTGGCTCTAGAGGAATAGGCTCCACAAGAGTTACAGACGCAAATGTTGCCTCAACAGTCTTCAAAGCCATAACATTTTATCACGGCGTAATATATCTCCAAGAGTTTGTGCAACACGGCTTTTCCGACATCCGCGCCTTGGTAGTAGGCAACCGCGTAGTCGCGGCCATGAGACGAGTAGCCAACAGCTGGAAAACAAACTACAGTCAAGGAGCAAAACCACAACCTATAACACTGGACAAAAACTTAGAGGAAATAGCCATAAAATCAGCCCAACTCATAGAATGCAAAATCGCAGGCATAGACATCCTAGAAAGCCAAAAAGGACCATTAGTAGTCGAAGTTAACAGCCAACCAGGATGGCGAGGACTCCAATCCACAACAAAAGTCGACATTGCAGACGAAATTGTCAACTTCATCATCACGGAGCTGAAAAATAGAGGGGGGCTATCAAAATACGCAAAGTCGAAATAGTTAAAATCGACCTTTCAGCGGGAAAAACCGAAAAAATAAAGGATTACGTGGCGGAAGAAAAGGCTCTCCAAATATTTTTGAACAGAACCCATTATGCCACAATTTTCTCTTCCCCCACGCACCAGAAAGAATTAGCCATAGGACATCTACTTTCAGAAGGCATAATAAAATCCATAGAAGAAATCCAAGAAATACGCTTGAAAAAAGACGAATTATGCCAAGTAAAACTTAAACCAAACGTGCCCTTAGAAAAAAGACTGAAACTTTTGAAGCCTCTTTCTCGCGTAATTCTCTCCGCTTGCGGAAGCCCCAAACCCTACCAATTTTCTAGAAAACTTCCAAAAATAACTTTAAACCTACACGTAAAAGCTGAAACAATTCTCAAAAGTGTTAGAAACCTAAACTTTGCAGCTAAAAATTTTAAGAAAACAGGCGGGGTGCACGCTGCGGCCATCTATGGAAAAAAGGGGAATCTTTTAGCTTTCGCCGAGGATGTGGGACGCCACAACGCTGTTGATAAGGTTATTGGCATAAGCGCCTTAAACAAGATTGATTTTAGCCAATGCTTCTTAGCCTTAAGCGGCAGGCTTACAGGAGACATAGCTTTAAAAGCAGCGAGGGTAGGCATCCCAATTTTGGCTTCTTTGGCTGCAGCAGTTGATTCTGGCATCCTTATTGCAAAGGAAACGAATCTAACGCTAATCGGTTTTGTTCGTGGAAAACGCATGAACGTCTACAATTTGCCTGAAAGAATTCTCTCATAAGGGTCTTCAGCTTTTCGTGGAAACACTGTTTCTTTACCCTTTTTAAGCAAAATACGCCGCTTGTCTTTCGTGAAAACTCCTAAAAAGCATGCTTCAACATTGTTCTGACGTAACACTTTTTCCACCTTATCCTTCGCTTTGGGTTTGACGGCAGCCAGAACGGTTCCAGTAGAAGACATGGAAAGCATCTGCCGTTCTGAAAGCCTAAACCAACGCTGCAAAGCAAAAACTTCTTTCGCAAAAGGAATTTTATCAAACTCTATTTTAAAACCAACTTTGGAAGCCTCAGCCATCTCGTTCAAAGCAGCTGTTAAACCACCTTCTGTAGCGTCATGCATAGCGTTAACACCGTCCACCTCTGCCAAAAGCAAAGCTTCCCGCACACAACTCTGCATAACCACAAGCTTTTCAAGAGCCTTTGGCTGCTCAATCTCGAAAAATCTTTCCGCCAACGTTTGATGCATCAAAGCAAAGTTTACCGCTACTTCTAAACCAACAGGCTTCACACATAAAACGTGGTCTCCGGGCTTTGCGCCTCCGGGCGTGATAAGCTTTTCTTTAGATACTGTGCCATAGGCTGTGCAAACTCCTACAAGGGTTGATAAGCCTTGATAGGTTCCTGTATGTCCCGTAACAACAGCCATTTTAAGCTCTTCAGCGGCTTTGCAAGCTTGATTCATGATTTTGTAGAAGGTTTGGGGCTTTGTTTCTGGTGGTCCCAAAAGGTTTATTGTGCAATATTCTGGCTTTGCTCCGAAAAGTGCCACGTCAGAAGCAGCATAGTGTATTAAGAACCATCCAAACCATTTTTCCGGAACTCCAAGGCAGGGGTCTGTGGACACAACCAAACACTTGTCATCAAGCATGTGAACTCCAGAATCAAACCCTGGTGAAGGCGGAACGATTACACGCGAGTCTCTTTTTATGCAGCTTAATAGTTTTTTTAGGTCTTTAGTGTTAAGTTTTCCCATTTTCGCGTTTAACCCTTTCACTTTTTAAGCAGTTCGATGCCTCGGCTTGTTATTTTGAAGGGAATCCACCCTAAAGGATGTTCGCAACCCTCCATTTTAACTATTCGAAGCTCTCTTCGGCATTTCTCTTCATTAAATCTGAAGAAGAAAATGTTGTGCGCCTTGTTTAAGTCTAGGTCTGTAGCCCTCTGCGTTGCCACATCCTTCTGTGTTGCAGCAGTCATTATGTCAACGTTTACAATGTTGTCGTAATGGCACCAGTTAATCGTCCAATCCTCCACAGGCTCCATATACTTCAAATCATACAAGGCAAATAACTGTTCGCTAAAATCTCCAGCAGCAAACCTTGTCACACCTTTTTCTGAAATAAGCCTATCAATACGCTTCATCTCATCAAAATCTTCTAGGCTAAAATACATTACTCGCGGGTCTTTCGGGTAAGGCTCAAAATGGGGAAAGGCTTGTATGGCGATGAACTTGCCCTTTTCAATGTACGGTTCTATGTTCCAGCCGAAAGATTTGAAATAGGCAATCAAACGCGGAAAAGGCTTGTCCATAACATCATAAGCCACAGTCTCTCCTTCACAAAGTCCTTGCCAAAGAAACTGCATAGCAAAAACTGTTTTGCCAGTGCCCGGTGGTCCGTAAAGGATGTTTCGCGAGCCAGACTCGATACCGCCACCTATCAAATCATCAAAACCTTTAATCCCAGTCTTCAACTTAACCATGTTATTTCCCCTCTAAAGTGCATATTCTAATGTTCCTCTCTTCACAAGGATAGCGATCAGTATGGCACTGACAATGTATTCTACGAGCAGAAAGCTGCCGTTGTAGATTGCTGGCCACAAGAACTGACCCCATTCTGGGGGAAACTCATAAACGTAAACCCAGATGAAAGCTCCGACAAGAAAGTGTATCAAAAACTTTATGAATATGCTAATGGCAACTCCAGCTTCGGCAAATCCCACAGTTTTTCTATGAAATATTCCAGCTAATCCCAAAACTCCAAAGGCTACTGGGTATTCAAGAATAACTTGGATTGGAGATGCAATGATGCTTGCTGCCCCAAGAAACAGTATGTCAATAAAAAGCGCCAGCACCCCGAAAATGACCCCCGCCAACAATCCGACACGAACACCTCTTCTCATGGATAGCCACATTACTGGAACCATACTGCCCAAGGTTACCGAACCGCCATAAGGAAGCGTATAAGGCCTTATCGCATATAGAACGGCTGAAAGAGCTGCGAAAACAACGATTTCTGTAAGGACTCTAGTTTCTAAACTTTTATTTTCGTTCATGGTTTTTCCCTCCGCCAGCATTACCTGGATCAGGTTCTAGGGGTCGACGGCGTTCAGCCGTCCTCTCAGCCGGGTCACCTCCCAGCTCCCCCAAACCTTTCCGGGGGTAATTGTTATTTAGTTGTATATTTATCTTTCCTAAAGTCGAAGCCTGTTGAGATGTTGCAAGATGAATCCTTTGCCTAAAGAGTTTGACGCTATAGCCATCGAGCGGAAGTGGCAGAAGAAATGGGAAGAGATGGGCATATACCGTTTCGACTGGGAAGATAAGACTCGTCCAACCTTTAGCATCGACACGCCTCCGCCTTATCCCTCTGGAGAGTTTCACATGGGTAATGTTCTAAACTGGACGTATTTTGATATTGTCGCCCGCTATAAGCGCATGCGAGGCTACAATGTTTATTTTCCTCAAGGCTGGGACTGCCACGGTTTGGGCATAGAAGTGCAGGTGGAAAGAGAACACAACATTAGCAAGAAGGATTTGCCGCCTGACAAGTTCCGCAAGCTATGCGAAAAGCTCGTGGAAAAATACATTGCCATGATGAGGGAAGGCGTCATACGCTTAGGCTGCAGTGTAGACTGGACAACAGAATACCGCACCATGAACCCAGAATATTGGAAGCTTACTCAACTAAGCTTCATAATCCTATACGATAAAG
>PIXZ01000048.1:7844-15059 GCA_003601605.1 Candidatus Bathyarchaeota archaeon | reverse complement strand
GTTACACTTGCCGCGAACGAAACAAGCAATGTAGAAGGTGTAGCTTTTCTAAAGTTGGAAATTGGAAATTACACTTTAGAGGCATACTATAAGAACCAGAAGGTAGGCGTGCTCTTAATTGAAATTACTAACGCCACAGCGTTAAGTTTTCCGTGCAATCTCACCAATCTCCGAATCCATGTTATAGGTATTGTGGAGGGAACCGAAATTCAGATACCAGAGGTGAACCTGTTTTTGACACCTGAAAATCAAACAGCAACAACAAACATTACTGGAACGGCGGTTTTTCATTCTTTACTGCCAAACGTTTCCTACACCATAAATGCTTCACGCTACAATTTTCCTTTTAACGTAACAACCGTCCCAACACTATTTGTAAATGAAAATGCAGTTGCATGGTATAACATAACAATTCGTTATCCATCATTTACACTTAAAGTAGACGTTCTTAATCCCAACGCAAACAATCAGCCTATAAACAACGCCACGGTAAAAGTTCAAGAATTAATAACTGGACTTTATTATGAAAGGAAAACTAACGAAAGTGGAAAAGCCGTTTTTGACCCATTACTTGGCAAATATAAAATTGAAGTCTATGAAGAAAATGGAATAAAATTAAATGAAACATCCTTTGAATTGTTTGAGGATAAGAATCTGACAATTTACTGCAACCTGTACGGTTTAGTAATAAATGTTAAGGTTGTAGACTATTTCGGCCAGCCAATATCAAACGTAAATGTTAAACTGCGGAGAGCCCACCTTACGTTTTCAAGTCAAACTCAAGGTGATGGGGTAGCAACATTCACTAACATCGTTGGCGGAGACATGCAAGCTTACATTTACCTAACTGATCAAACCCAACCTTGTGTTGTAAAAACTTTTTCCGCAGAAAAATCTACAACAGTCGTAATTAAAATAGAAAAATACGTGGTTTTAGCTGGGTTTCTGGTGGAAACAAGCCAGTTTGCAACAATTTTGATAATTGTGGTAACGCTGATAGTGCTTGTCCTAATAGAAGTTTATAGAAGACGACGCGCTAAAAGTTTGAAAAGTGAAAGTTAGATTAGGAATAAGAAGTTTGAAAGAAAAAAGTTTATATCAGTTCACAAAGTCTTATCTTATCAGGAAAGTACGCGGTGTAAATTAAAAGTTTTATTAGAATATGATTGTAGGTCGTGCATACATTGGCACAAATGAAAACTTGTTCTCCAAAATGTAAATATTTCAAGTGCGCCAAAAACGCCGCTGTCTACCGTAAAGACGGAGTATGGTGCCGCTGGACAGAAGAAATGTGCAACGTCGCAAACTGTACTTACGCCTTTTGTGTAAAGAGAAAACTGCTTCCAGGAGGTATCTGTGGCGAAACCGTGAAAAGAAAAACAGTAGAAAAACAGCCTGAAGAAATTGTGGGACCAGCAATAAAGCTTCGTGGAAGGGCTCTTCGCAAAATAGGCGAGAAGGAAATTTTCTAGCAACAACCAACTCAAAATACGGAGGATTAAATACAAAAAGTGGGCAAGATAGATAGCTTACTTTTTACTCTGCTGGAACCCGCTTAACAATTGGCGGTTTTATCTTCTTCAAAATTCTGTACCCGCAAACAATACATTTGATTTCTCCACCGCGGAGCTCCAACTCTTCAGAGGGAACTTTTGCTCCGCATCTGACACACTCGTAAACTATACCAGCAACCGTTTTTTCACTCATAATTGTTCACTTCCTACAGAGGAAATTAATAATCAACTTTTAAATCTTTCCAAGAATTTCTAGTAGAAACGGAAGGATATGTATATTGAAGAAACGTTTGAAAAGAATGCTTGCTGAGGTCCTTCCTGAACACGTGCTAAGCGACGTTTACAACTCTTACGATATAGTTGGCGATATAGCAATTATACGTTTAACCAAGGAAACGCTTCAATTTGGGGAAAAAATCGCAGAAACCATTATGAAGATTCACAGAAATGTCCAAACAGTGTTAGCTCAAACAAGTCCTGTTCACGGAGATTTTCGAACCAGAAAATTGGAACATGTTGCAGGTGAAAATAAGACTGTTACCCTTCACAAGGAGTCCAGATGCCTGTTCTCTGTAGATGTGGAAAAATGCTACTTTTCGCCACGACTTTCCTTTGAAAGAATGCGGGTTGCAAAGCAGGTTAGAGACGGCGAAGTTATTGTAAACATGTTTGCAGGAGTAGGATGCTTTTCAATAGTTATTGCCAAAAATTCTAACGCAGAAAAAATTTATTCAATCGACATAAACCCCGCAGCCGTTGAATACATGAAAGAAAATGTAAGACTAAACCGAGTCTATGGACGGGTCATCCCAATATTAGGCGATGCAAAAGAAATTATCTTACAAAGGCTGTCCGGAAAAGCAGAAAGGGTGCTTATGCCTCTGCCAGAAAAAGCCTATGAATATCTGCCTTACGCCATATCCACTTTCAAAAATCAGAGGGGGGTAGTCCACTATTACAATTTCGAACACGCAAAAAAAGGTGAAGACCCCGTTGAAAAGGTTAAGCTTAAAGTAATTAAGAAACTTGAAGAATTAAATGTAGGCTACAAGTTCCTTTTCGGTCGCGTTGTTAGGACGACAGGCCCAAACTGGCATCAGGTGGTTTTGGACATTAAAATAAACGGGTAATTCCCGAAAACTGAAAATGTTTTATACTTTACAAGAAAATGGTAAAAGGGGTGATGAGTCATCAAAAAGAAATTGATGGAAATTCTCGCTTGTCCAATTGACAAGCATTATCCGCTTGAACTATATGTTTTTGAGGAGAAGGAGGAAATAGTTGAAGGCTTGATCGTGTGCCCAAAATGTTTGAGATGGTATCCGATACGTGATGAAATTCCAGAAATGTTGCCCGACGAACTGCGGAAAGAGAGTGAAGATTTGCCTTTTTTGAAGAAATGGAGAGAGAAAATTCCAGAGAAGATTCTTTTGGAAGGTAAACCATTTAACCTTAAACGAAACGTGTAAAATTCAATCCTTTATTTCAGTCTAACAATTTTACCGGTTTTTGAAGATTTTAAGGCAGCTTCCGCTATTTTAAGCGCCTTTAATCCGTCCATTCCAGTTATCAAAGGCTTTTCCTTTCCTAAAACACATCTGGCAAAGTGTTGAAGTTCAAGTTTTAAGGGTTCTTGCCACGGGTACCTAGGCTGCACCGTTTCTTTCTCATTCTCTATGGTTAACTCTTGTGTAATGTAATCAAGTTTCATTATCGCCTTGCTTCCTGTAACAGTTAATATTCGAGTTTTGTAAGGTGTTAACCAGTTAGACTCGATAAAAGCACTTTTTCCTCCGTGAAAAGTTAACATTATTTGGGCGTAATCCTCAAACTTTCTGTGTTTCATACTGCCTGTTTTCGCGTAAACAGCGACGGGGTCTTCATCGAATAGGTACCGCATAATGTCAATGTCATGGATTGCCAAATCCTTAACTACCCCGACATCACCTATTCTTTCTGGCCACTGAGAAACCCTTTTTGCCGTAGCGCACACAATTTCGCCTAAGGCCTTACTTTCTATAGTTTTTTTAATGTGTTGTATTCCTGGGATGAAGCGCATCAAAAAGCCCACTGTAAGATGTAAGTCTTTTTTCTCTGCTGATTCTAGCAGTTTTAGTGCCTGTTTTGTGTTTGCTGCCATAGGTTTTTCAACTAAAACATGTTTTCCCGCGTTCAAAGCTTTGAGGGCTTCTTTCGCGAGGCTTGTTGACCATGTGCAGACGCTTACTGCTTCGATATCCTTTCTTTTCAGCATTTTTCCTACGTTTGTATATAGTTTTGCTCCGAATTGTTTCGCCACATTTTTTGCTCTTTCAGCATCTATGTCACAGACAGCTAAAAGTTCTGTTTCTTCAAGTTCTTTAAAGACTCTCGCATGGTTTCTTCCCCAGAAGCCAGTGCCTATTACTGCTACACCTAACTTTTTCATTTTGTCCACACCCCTCTTCCTAACCCACGATATATAAAACCTGCTTTTTCAACCTTCTCTGGTTCAAGAGCTTCTTCCAAATCCACAATGGCTGCGGGCATTCTCATTGTGATTTTCAGCTTGTTTAGATTTAGACGTTTAAACTGGTTATGTCCTTTCACTATGATTATGCAGTCTGTGCCTTCCACAGCTTCTGTCAGAGTTTTACTTGTAGTAGATTGTAGTTCCGGTAGTTCGTATCTTGGAAGGTAAGGGTCGTATACGGAGATTTTAGCACCCTTAACCGTTAACGTTTTCGCAAGTTTTCTTATTATTTTTTGAGGAGGGCTTCGCATGTTTCTTGCCTGTGTAATTCCGAGTATAGCAATTTTTGACCTTCTCAATGGTTTTCCGCAACTTTTCAAGGCATTTCTAACCAAATCTACCGTGTGCTTTGCTGTTTTTTCGTTTATTTGCCTTGAAAGTTTGGGCAGCTGTAGTTTTAAGTTTAAATTCTCCGCATCTTCTAGCAAGAGATATGGTTCTATGCGTGTTTTTGCGAGAGACAGTGTAGGATTTGAAAGGTCATTGAACACTTTTTTAGCTGTAAAGTAGTCGATACCTACTTTTTCGCAAAAAAGAGCCAACTCGTTTGCGAGGGCAGCATTTACGTCATGTTGGACAGCGTCAAAAATTACAGCTGCCTCTGCCGTCTTTAGGCTTCTTATTTTTTCCAAACTGGTGTTTGCTACTTTTTCCAGAACAATGGTTGCGGCGTTCAAACTCTTATTATCTTCCGCTGCAACTATGCACTTTGAACTTGTTAAGAGTTCATCATTAAAGATTTTGAGGGGGCTATAGGCTAAACCAAAATCTACTCCAACCTTAAATCCCGATGAATCTTCCAAAATCTGCTTAACCAGTCCTTCCGTAATCCCTACTCCTGTAGCATTTGCAACAATAACCAATGAACCACGTTTAAGAACGGGTCCAACCTTTTTGCAAGTCTTTTCTAAAAGGGAATAGTCGCTTTTTTTGTTTCTGTCCAGCTTGACTTTAAAAGTTAAGATAAGAATATCACTTGAGGAAACCGCTTCTTCTATGTTATCGGTTATTTTTAATAGTCCTTTTTTAATATACTTTCTAATTTCCAGCAGGATTTCACGTTTTAGGAAAATTTCTTTCCACTTTGTGATTGCTTTAACTTTTATCGGATTTAAATCAGTGCAGTTTACTTTGAATCCTGCTTTTGCGAATAGATATGCGTGAAAGATGCCTGTTAACTCGCAACCTATGATTGTAACTGTATAATTTCTTCTTTCTTCTTCGTTGTCAATGTCTTCTGGTTTTAATTTCAACATTGATGGAGGCATGGTTTGTCTCTCCGCGAAAGGTGGGTGGAGAAAAGGGTTAACCCTTTAAACTTTCAATTATCTTTTTAAGCTTTTCAGTGTACCTGTTTATGAGTTGTTGCGCTTTTTCCGGTTTTTTCGCCTCTGCATACAACCTATAGATGGGTTCTGTGCCGCTTGGTCTTATCAGAATGGAACTTTTATCTTCAAACCATATTTTAACTCCGTCAATGGTGCTCGTGTTTAGCCCTTTTGTCTGCTCAATTAACTTCTCTAAAGTTTTAGTTTTAAGCTCTTCTGGGCATTCAACTTTGCTTTTTTCAATGAAATATTTCGGCAATTCACTTAGTAGTTTTGAAAGTTTTTTGTTCGTTTTTGCCATAATGTCTAAGATTAACGCTGTTGCCATTGCTCCATCCCTAACTGACTGGTGAGGGCCATAAAAGATTCCACCGTTTTCTTCTCCGCCAAGTTTTGCTTTCAATTTTTTCATGGTTTGGGAAACTGTTACGCTTCCCACCTTTGTCCAGACAAGTTCTCCACCATACGCGTCTGCTATGTCTTTTACAAGTGTAGATGAGCTTACTGGGGTTACTATTTTTTCGCTTGGGTTATCTTTTAAAAAGAATTTTTCCACCAAAGCAAAGGTTTTGTCTCCCCAGTAAATCTCGCCTTTTTCGTCTACAAAGATTGCTCTGTCAGCGTCTCCATCATAGGCTACGCCTAAATCTGCGCCTACCGCTTTCACGGTTAAAGATAATTCCCTAAGGTGTTCAGGTCTAGGTTCTGGTGTTCTCCCGGGAAATGTTCCATCTATATTTCCATTGATTGTTGTGACTTTGCAGCCTAAATCTCGGAGTAGTCTGGGGGCAGCAAGGTTGCCTACGCTGTTTGCAGCGTCCACGACAACGTGATATTTCTTTTCCGCTATTTGGGAAATATCTATGTGGTTTTTTATCGCTTCTATGTATTCGTCGATTATTTCATGAAGCTTCTGCACGGTTCCTATTTTATGCCATTCTGCAAGACGAAAATTTTTATTGAAAAATATGTTTTCGATTTTTATTTCTTGCTCGCGAGAAAGTTCTATGCCGTCCTTCCAGACAACTTTTATTCCGTTGTATTCTGGGGGGTTGTGGGATGCTGTTATTATTACGGCTCCGTCTACTTTGCGAGTTTTAACTGCGTACTGTAATGCTGGTGTAGGAGCCATTTCAGCGAAAAGTATGTCGCAGCCCGCAGCGTTTAAACCAGCCATAACTGCTTTTGCTAGCATTGGACTGCTTGTTCTGGCGTCAAATCCTACTATGAGTGTGCTTTTTCCAAAAAATGTTCCTATGGCAACACCTATTTTTACGGCTAGTTCTGGAGTTAACTCTTTATTTACAACCCCGCGAATGCCGTTTGTTCCAAACAAACGTCGTTGAGTTAGCATGTTTTTCTTCTCCTAAATAATGCATGTGGGTTCTAACACGTTTTCAGTAATCTCTTTAGCTGGGCAAATTGAAACATTGTTGGCTATTGATACGTGGTCTTTTATTTTAACGTGGTCGCCGATTATGCAGCCTTTGCCAATTTTAACTTTCTTTCCTATAAACACTTTTTCACCTATTATCGTATTCTCTATAGACGCGAAATCTGAAATAACTGTTTCAGGAAAAATTACAGAGTCTTTAATTCTGACATTCTTCCCAATAACGGTTTCCCGCCCTATAACAGTGTATGGTCCAATAGTTGAATTTTCTCCTATCTTAACTCCTTTATCGTAGGCTATAGGCTCTTCTACCTTATATTTCCTAACAATTTTTAATTTTGGCATACTAGAAACGGAAGTAAGCAAAACTTTGTTAATTTCTAGGAAGTCTTCTGGCTTGCCTATGTCGCTCCATAAGCCGTCAAAAATCCATCCGTAAAGTTCACCTTTCTCCGCAAGTTTTGGAAA
>PIXZ01000048.1:0-7741 GCA_003601605.1 Candidatus Bathyarchaeota archaeon | reverse complement strand
CGTGGAGGTTTTTCGATAAATCTTTTTATGCGGTTATTTTCAGTTAATTCTGCAACTCCGTACCTGCTTGGGTCTTTAACCTTACACAATGCTATTGTTGCCAAGGCATCTTTTTCCTTATGTGCGTTCACAATTTCCGTATAGTCAACATTCGCAAAAATATCGCCATTTAAAACCAGAAAAGGTTCTTTATAGCCAACAAGTTTTTCAGCCTTTTTTATCGGTCCTCCGGTTCCTAAGGGTTTTCTCGGCGGGTCTCTGGAATACTTTATTTTTACTCCATAGTTTGGGATTTTCTGATTTTTGATCATAATTTCGGTTTGATGGTTAACAGCCAGTATGGCCTCTGTAATTTTGTGTTTTGCAAGCCTTTCAAAAATCCACTGTAAAAGGGGCTTGTTTAGTATTGGAAATAGAGTTTTCGGTCTTGTGCAGCTTAAAGGTCTCAATCTTGTGGCAAACCCGCCTGCGAGAATTACTGCTTTCAATGTTTTCACCCCTGCGTGAATGCAAACTTATATTTCACAGCCTTTTAATATAAACAATTTCTGAAGAGGGATAAACGTTGAAAGTTTTGCTTCACGAAATGAGCTGGGTTGAAGCTAAAAAGTATTTTATGGAAAACGACATCGCGATTCTTCCAGTTGGGTCTAACGAACAGCATGGTCCTCAAAACCCTCTTGGAACAGACCACTTTATTGCGAAAGCTATTGCTGAAGAAGCAGCCAAACGTAGCGGAGTTTTATGTTTACAAGTAATTCCATTCGGCGTAAGTTCTCATCACAGACAATTTTGGGGAACAATTCACATTTCGCCTAAAACCTTTAAAGGATATGTGAAAGAAACGTGCCTAGCCTTAAATTATTATGGTGTTAAAAAGGTCGTTATTGTTAACGGGCATGGCGGAAACCTAAATGCCTTAGCAGAATTAGCTAGAGAACTCAGAGAAAAGGGAATTTTCGTGTCCATCTTCCAGTGGTGGCCAGCAGCCTCCAAACTTTTGCCCGATTTGTTTAAGCCTGAGGAAAGAAGACACGCATGTGCAGAGGAAACGTCTTTGAATTTAACTTTACATTCGAAAATTGTAGACATGAGTAAGGCTGTGGATGAAAAACCGCGAAAACACGCCCTTCAAGAAGAAGGTATAACTCTTCCTTTAGACACAGTTGATTACACAAGCTCTGGAGTTTTTGGCGTATCCTCAACAGCGTCAGTTGAAAAAGGTAAAGCGGTTTTTGAGGCAGTTGTTAACGAACTAGTTAAACATATTGCCGCTTTTAAAAAGGCTAAAATTGAAGATTTAATGCAGAAGAAAAAAGTTTGATAGGAGTTTACTCCCACTCTATAGTTGCTGGCGGCTTATGGGTTATATCATAAACAACTCTGGCAACTTCTGGTATCTCATTAGTTATCCTAGTTGAAATCTTCTCTAAAACTTCATAAGGAATTTTTGCAAAGCTGGCGGTCATGGCTTCGCGGCTTTCTACAATCCTAACCGCCACAACATAGCCATAAGCTCTCGCATCACCCTTAACACCAGTTGCCTTTGTGTCTGTTAAAACGGCAAAATACTGCCACAAATTCTCTTTTAAACCGCTTTTTTCAATTTCCTCTCTCACAATCAAATCTGCCTTCTTCACAATTTCAACTTTTTCTTTTGTTAATCCACCGATTACCCTAACAGCTAGTCCGGGACCAGGAAACGGTTGCCTAAAAACTATTTCTTTTGGCAAACCAAGAATATTAGCCACTTTTCTCACCTCATCTTTATACAAGTCTCGAAGGGGTTCAACGATTTTCTTAAATTCGATTTTTGTAGGCAAGCCAGCAACGTTATGGTGTGTCTTTATTTTGTCCGAAAACTTTCTGAAACCAGATTCTATTCTATCCGGATAAATTGTTCCTTGAATAAAATATTCAGCGCCAATTTCGTTTGCTATTTCCTCAAAAACGCGTATAAACTCTTCGCCTATAATTTTTCGCTTTTTCTCAGGGTCTACAACCCCTTTAAGCTTTGATAGAAATCTTTCTTGAACCTCTGCAACGACAAGGTTTAGCTTGAACTTTCCAAAAGTTTCCTTTACAAATTCCGGCTCATTTTCTCTCATGAACCCGTGATCCACAAAAACTGCTGTTAAATTTTCTCCTATAGCTTTCGATGCTAAAACCGTGGCTACGCTGGAATCTATGCCTCCGCTAAGGGCTATTATGGCTTTTCCATCGCCAACATCAGCCTTTATTTCGTCCACCATTTTTTCTATTAGGTTTTCCATTTTCCAGTTCGGCTTACATTTGCAAACTTCAAATATGAAATTCCGAAGCATTTGCATGCCGTTCTCTGTGTGGGTAACTTCGGGATGCCATTGCAACCCGTATATGGGCTTATTCTTGTGTTTGAAGGCTGCAACTGGACAATTACCTGAGTGTGCCAGAACCTCGTATTCTTGAGAGATTGTGAAGACCGTGTCTCCATGACTCATCCAAACTTTTTCTTTTCGCCCTAATCCCTTCAGTACACCTACTGGCTTGTCTATGGTTACGTAGGCTATTCCAAACTCTTTTTGCGGAGCTGGTTCAACTTTTCCTCCAGCCATTCGCGCTATAAGCTGGTGTCCATAGCATAATCCTAGAATTGGCAATTTCATTTCGAGAATGTGGGGGTCTGGTTTTGGTGCTTTAAAGTCGTAGACGCTGGCTGGTCCGCCTGAAAAAATGAGTCCTTTTACATGGAACCTTTTGTTTAACTGCATTATTTCTTCTACTTTTATATCATAGGGCACTATTTCAGAGTAAACTCCGTTTTCTCTTATTCTTCTCCCTATTAGGTGGCAGTATTGCCCGCCAAAGTCTAATACCAGTATAGTGTCGTATTTCATTGCCTTATTCTTCTCTTACACAAGGAATTATGTCTCGTAGTTAAAAAGAGGTATTTAAACTTGGTATTTCACGCATAGAGATATTTCTGCAGTTCCCACATTGTGACTTCGCTTTTCTGATGCGGCTCATACTCTTTCCATTCTTGAGTTTTTAACTCCACATATTTTTCAGCAGTTTCTCTGCCTATGGCTTGTATACAAACTTCATCGCTCTTCCACTCTTCCAAGGCTTCTTTAAGCGATGCTGGCAAAACCTTTATGCCAAATTTTTTGCGCTGTTCTTCACTAAGGCGATAAACGTTAGTATCAACTGGGTCGCCCGGTTCAATTTTCTTTCTGATTCCGTCAAGTCCTGCTTCAATTATTGCGGCATAAGCCAAATAAGGGTTACAAAGTGGGTCTGGACATCTAAACTCTATTCTTGCCTCCTTTTCTTTCCCAGGAAAGTATTCTGGCACTCTTATGAGGGCTGAACGGTTTCTCTTACTCCATGTAATATAAACCGGAGCTTCGTATCCTGGAATCAATCTTTTGTAACTGTTAACCGTAGGCGCTACAATAGCACATAAGGCTCGTGCATGTTCCAGAAGTCCACCTATGAAATAGCGGCATTTTTGTGAAATGTAAGCGTAGCCTTTAGGGTCAAAGAACAAGTTTTTACCTTTTTTGCTGTCAAACAAGCCTAGGTGAACGTGCATGCCGTTTCCAGCCTTGTCTATCCAAGGTTTCGGCATAAAAGTAGCTATCCAACCATATTTTTTATCTGCTACCGCTTTAGCTGCAAATTTATATCTCATAATGTTGTCTGAAGTTGTTGTTGGGTTTGAATATTTGAATGTAATTTCGTTTTGAGCCGAACCCGCTTCATGATGCATTCTTTCCACAGTTATCCCCATAGTCGTCAAAGTGCTGGACAAGTCCATCCTGTACTGTTCGGTTACGTCGCGACCGGGAGCTATGTCAAAATACCTCTGTTTGTCTATCAAGTGATTTTCAACCGGAAAAATTTCACCTTTAGAATTTTTCTCAACCAAATAAAATTCCAGCTCAGCGGCTGCTGTGAGCTCGTAGCCTTCCGCTAATGCCTTCTCTGCTGCTTTTTTGCATACATATCTAGGGTCCCCTTCGTAGGGCTTTTTGTCCGGGCTGTAGACGTCGCATATGAAGTTTACAACGCCTTTGTTGTAAAAATAGTAGGGACACACCGTAAAAGTGTGGATGTCTGGTTTCATAACCATGTCACTTTCTTCTATCCCAACGCCGCCCAAGATGGAGGAACCGTCAAAGCCTACGCCTTCTGTCAACGCGTTTTCCACTTCTTCAACTGGGATTGTTCTGCCTTTTAGAAACCCTGACAAGTCAGTGAAGTGTAATAAGATGTAATCTGCACTCTTTATTAACCTCATATAAGTGTCAACGTTTTGATTTAGCTGAAATTTGCTGCTTACCACAATGTCCACCTATTCAACAAATTTATAATATTTTAAAATATTTTTGTTTATATAAAAACCTTTTTAACATAAAAAATGACAAATGTTAAATATTAAACGTTATTATTAAATAAATGTTTATTTCAGAGCTGATTAGAATGAACCCAGACGAAACAGATGTCAAGATACTGAAAATCCTAACATCAGACGCAAGGTTATCCTCAAGACAAATAGCTGAACAATGCAAAATCTCCGTAGGCACAGTATTAACAAGAATAAAACGGATGGAAAAAGGAGGCATAATAAAAGGCTACGCTGCTTTGCTAGACCATGAAAAACTGGGATACGAACTAACAGTAGTCTCCGACATAACAGTCTCCAAAGGCAGACTCTTAGAAGTAGAAACCGAGATTGCACGACTTCCAAACGTTTGCTGCGTATACGACGTAACAGGTCTCGTAGACGCCATTGTAATAGCTAAATTCAAAAGCCGAGAAGAACTAAGCAAATTCACCAAACGCCTTTTAGCACTACCCTACGTGGAAAGAACCAACACCCACGTAGTATTAACAACAGTAAAAGAAGATTTCCGCCTAATCTAACCCTACTTTTCTCTCTTTCATGCCAAACTCAAAGCAAGATTTAATTCCAACCACAAATTAGAAAATAAACCAGACAACAAAAGACAGCGGGGGTTGCCAAGCCAGGTCAAAGGCGTAGCCCTGAGGCGGCTATCCCGTAGGGGTTCGTGGGTTCAAATCCCACCCCCCGCACTTGCACAAGATTTGCGTAACATACATCGCTAAATACTAGTGTTCGAAGGATGGATTAGACTGCGATGTGCTGAAGGAAAGGATGATGATTGTTAAGTAGGAGGAGGTTGCCATTTCAAAAGAGGGGCGAAAAAACAGCGAAAGTGCACAGAACTAAAGTTGTTCTACTCCAAATTACTATCATAATGGGAAACCATTTGTTCTAGTAATCTTATTCGTTCTTTCATTATCTTAAGTCGTGTTTTAAGAAGCCTTTCTCCTTTTTCTGTAACATAGTAGACGCGCTTATCTTTTTTTCCTGTTCTTTCATTCCATTGAGATGTGAGCAGTCCTTTTTTCTCCATTCTCCTGAGGATCGTGTAAATAGCTCCTGGTTTCGGAGTATAATGGCTAGTCATTTCTTCAATCTTTTTCCTCACCCCATATCCATGCAACGGCCGCTTGTGAATGATCCAGAGAATCAGAGTTTCGATGAATGCATGGCCTGGATAGTGATGGTGGCCCCTACGACACATCATCATCCCTTTTCTAGTGACTTCTCGAGTCTCTTAGCCGCAATCATCAAGAAAAGCACTGCGTATAAGGCTAGTACTCCAATGTTGACGAGGAATGTTTCCATGCTCCATTGACCAAGAATCGCGTATTGAAGGGAGCTGACTGTATGGGTCAGAGGCATGAGGTAAGCTATGCCCTGGAGAAAACTGGGAAGGCTGGTAATGGGAGTGAAGAGACCTGAGATGAACATCATGGGGATACGGATGACATTTAACGGCGTCATCGCCTCATGTACGTGCCGAGCTGTTGCGGAGAGAGCCATACCCAATCCTGCTGAAGCGAGTGCTGAGAAGGCTATGCCGATAAGAAGCAGCACTGGACTCACAATTCGACTTTGCGATAGGAACACAAGAACTACTACAGGAATGGTGGTGATCGTAAACCCATATAAGAAACTGGCGATGGCTTTCCCAAAAGCGATCGTCAGCAGAGAAACAGGCATAGCGAGTTGTGTATCAAAGGTCCCCTTTGTTCGCTCGAGCGCTATAGCAGTGACGCCTATCGAAGAACCGCTAAAGAACGCAGTAAGCGCAGCCAAACCAGGGAGCGCTTCACAAACTGAGAGTTCACGTCCAATCCAAAATGTCAGAAACATTAGCACAGGGAGAAATAGCCCCATCATGACGGTGGGCGCAGAAAAATAATAGATCTTTGAGTCTTTCCACGCTATTCGAGCAGCCTTCCTCAAATTATCTGTTATGTTCCTTCCCATTATTATGACCCTCCTTTCATCTCCATTTTTTCAACCGCCCTATCTGCTCCATTCGTTCCATATCCAGCGAAGAAAAGCCGGTCAACTCCACAAACGCATCTTCTAGTGTGGGTGTCAATGTGTTAATAGAGACTATTTTTAGATTTTTTTCCTCAGCAAATTTGCTTAATTCTTGAACGATCTGTGAAGGGTCGCTTGTGTAGAGTTGAATTTTGTCTCCTCGCTTCTTGGTCATGTCCACGGCGGGTAATTGGGCAAGTTCATCCTCGATTTTCCTCATGTAACTGCCAAAAGATACTTCCACTATTTTTGCTTGCTTATTCGCGGCTTTAAGATTCTCTGGGGAATCGAGGGCAACAAGCTTTCCGCTTTCAATTATGCCAACGCGGTCGCAGAGTACATCTGCTTCTTCAATGTAATGTGTCGTCAAGAAGATTGTCGTACCCCGCTCATTCAACTTGCGCAGGAATTCCCGTATCATCCTCGCGCTCTGCACGTCAAGCCCCGCTGAAGGTTCATCCAAGAACAATAGCGGCGGATCATGAACTAGGGCAATGGCTATCGTCACTCGTTTCCGCAGTCCCTTTGAAAAATTTTCCACTTTTTCATCTCGACGCTCATAAATTCCAAGCAGTTTAAGGAGATTTTCTGCCTGTTCTTCCCGCCTACCCTTGGGCATGCCATGTATGCTGCCGGCAAACATAAGATTGTCCCATACACTCATCTCTAGATAAGGATTCGCTGTCTCCGAGATCACACCTATCTGTCTCTTCACATCCACTGGATTCTTCACAACGTCTATTCCCATGATGTGTGCGGTGCCGCTTGTGGGTTTCAAAAGTCCCGTGAGCATACGAATCGTGGTAGTCTTCCCCGCTCCGTTCGGTCCAAGTAACCCGAAAAACTCGCCTTGCCTAACTTCAAAACTGATATGATCTACTGCTAAGAGATCTCCATAATACTTAGTTAGTTTATCAATGTTGATCGCGTCCATTGATGTTCCGTATAATGGATAACTATGTTATCTATATAAATGTTATCTTTCCGTTGCCGCCGGTTCCTCAATAGACTACACAAAAAAGTGGAATTTAACTGAAGATATACATCGGACTAGGTGTATCCCCAAGCGAACTGTTAGATTCATGAAAAACCGAGGATTTAAACGTAGGTTTGAACTAACCCCCGCACTAAAAAATTGTGCAAAGAAATAAAGCATGTTCTTTAATGTTGATTATCATTTAATAAACAAAATCTTAACGAAGAACCATTTGGGGATTGTAAGTATTATAATAATAGAAGTTATGTTTTTGGTCCATGAAAAGTCCATTCTGGTACACGGGCGTTTGGAACAGCATCTGCTCTTGGAAAGTAAGGTTTTATATCAATTATCGGCGA
>PIXZ01000047.1 GCA_003601605.1 Candidatus Bathyarchaeota archaeon | reverse complement strand
CTGGACAGTGGAAGGTTGGTTGGCATCCTAGCATGTTGTTGGGAAGAGACGTGTACGGCGCCACAATAGGTATAGTGGGTGCTGGAAGAATTGGGCAAGCCGTAGCCAGAAGAGCAAAAGGGTTTAACATGAGAATACTTTATTACGATGTGGTTGCAAGACCAGAAATAGAAAAAGAGTTAGGCGCAAAACGCGTAGATTTAGACACTCTTCTAAGAGAGGCAGACTTTGTCAGCATCCACGTTCCACTGATGAAAGAAACTTATCACATGATAAATGCTGAGAAACTGAAACTTATGAAAAAGACAGCCTACTTGGTAAACAACGCGCGGGGACCAGTAGTCGACGAAAAGGCATTGTATGAAGCCTTAAAAGAGGGAAGAATTGCTGGTGCGGGTCTTGACGTTTTTGAGCAAGAGCCTACACCCGTGGATAATCCTTTGCTTAAGCTGGATAACGTGGTTGTGGCTCCACACATTTCAAGTGGAAGCTATGAAACACGCTCAAAAATGGCGGAGATGGTTGCAGAAAATTTGGTGGCGTTCTTTGAAGGAAGGCAACCGCCGAATCTTGTAAACTTAGAAGTAATGAAAGTGCGACCTTTATCCAAAATCATTTAACAATAATTTAAAGCGGCTTACACTGTAATAGTTAAATACTTCCCTTTTTAACCTTTAACACCCCCTCCGTTTAAATGGTGATTTAAGTGAGCTCCATATTTGCCGAACGAATGAAAAAATTAGGAACCGAAACCGCCTTTGAAGTTCTTGCAAAGGCTAAAGCCCTTGAAAAACAAGGCAAAGACGTCGTGCATCTAGAAATTGGCGAACCCGACTTCGACACGCCAAAAAACATAAAGGAAGCCGCAGTAAAAGCCCTTTATTCTGGCTATACACATTACACTCCTTCAGCTGGCATTCCAGAATTGAGAGAAGCCATCGCAGAGCACATCTCTAAAACAAGAAGGATAGAGGTTGACCCTGAAGAGGTCGTTGTAACCCCTGGTGCAAAACCAATAATGTTCTTCAGCATTCTTGCATGCGTGAATCCTGGCGAAGAAGTTTTGTATCTAAATCCTAGTTATCCCATATACGAGTCTGTGATAAACTTTGTAGATGCCAAACCCGTGCCTATACCCCTTTTAGAAAAGAACGATTTCCGACTTGACCCAGAGTATGTTAAAGAGAATATAACAGAAAAGACTAAAATGATTATCCTGAACTCACCTGAAAACCCCACCGGCGGAGTTTTAACAAAAGAAGACTTAAAGACTATCGCTGACTGCATCTCTAACAGAGACGACGTTATCGTATTGTCCGATGAAATTTACAGCCGAATACTCTACGAAGGAGAGCATGAAAGCATTGCTTCTCTTCCTGGAATGAAGGAGAAAACCATCATTCTTGACGGCTTTTCAAAAACCTACGCTATGACTGGGTGGAGACTTGGATATGGTGTCATGCGAAAAGATTTAGCCCAAAAAATTGCACAACTTATGACTAACTCCAACTCTTGCACTAACGCTTTTGTCCAGATGGCTGGAGTTGAAGCTTTAAAGGGTCCTCAAGATGAACCTGCACGAATGGTGGCAGAGTTCAAAAAGCGAAGAGAAATAATAGTTTCAGGTTTAAACAATATTAAAGGAATAACTTGTAAGAAACCTCGTGGAGCTTTCTATGCTTTTCCAAATATAACTGGAACTGGGATGGATTGCCGTAAGCTTTCTGACTATTTGCTTAACGAGGCTGGAGTAGCTGTTTTGCCGGGGACGTCTTTCGGAAGGTATGGTGAGGGCTATCTGCGCTTGTCTTTTGCCAATTCCATTGAAAACATTAAAAAAGCTTTAGAACGAATTTCTAACGCTCTTGAAAAACTATAATCCTTTAATTTTCTATTTTTTCTCCAGTCATTGTCTCAACTATGTCTGACGCTAATTGGATTAGGTTATCCGCCTTTTTTATTGCTTGTTCTCCGTCAACTTCGCCCAACTGAGCCATCTGCTGAACTATCACTTCCACTTCTATTAGACATCTTAAAATCGGGTCATTTATTGTCTGCGCTTGGTGTGCAGTTTCTTTTATGATGTTCTCTATAAATGCTGGTTCTCCGAGGCTGTAGTATATGGCATTCCGCGCCTTTCTTATGGCTTCTAAAACCATGCTTGGAGCCATGTAAGGTATTTTCCTTGCTGCTTGTAGCTCGGCTTTTGCTTCTCGCAAGTATCGGAGTGCCCATCCCTTTCTATACGCGTCCATCATGCTTAATTAGTCCTCTACTGCGGTTCTAAATGATTGAAAACATATTTTAAAAGTTATCCGCTTTCCGTGTTTTCAACCTGCGAAGATGAAGGTTGCATTCTTGAAAAGACGTTTGTTATGTAACCTGCAATCTGGTTTCTAACCTTCGGCGTTGCTCCCCTAATAAGCACTTCAACACTACGTTTGTTATGTTCAAAATCTCTGGAAAATTTGTTGGGAAAACGTCTAATAAGCTCTTTAGCTACTCGTTTAATATGTTCTGTCCGCACACTTCCCAAACTTTACGCTCCTCCACTTGCTGTTTTAACTGCATTATCTCTTCAACCACTTTGGCAGTGCAAAGTAAACTCTCATAAACAACAACACTAATTTAACTTTTCCCAACATAATTTTGATATAACATCAAAACATGTCATACGTTTAATCTTGTCATGATTTAAAATCTAAAATGATGGGAATTTTGAATTTGCAAAAGGAAAAATGACCAGTCGTACTGGCGTATTCGGCTCTAGATTAGTACTGAGGGTTTATAATTATCCGTACAAAGGTGATAAACTCATGTGTAAGGTTAACTAGAAGTTATTTAATATTCCATTAATTTTTTAAGAATAAGAATTTTATAGATTTGAATATGAAAACTCAAAAGCTGATCGAACTTCTCAAAGTTTTGATGAAGAATTGCAAATTGAGCGATCGACAAATTGCCAGACGTTTCGGGGGCTCACAGCCAACAGTTACCAGATTAAGAACTTGTCTTGAAAAGCAAGGGTTTGTGAAGTCTTACACGGTTGTTCCAAATTTTGGAAAAATTGGGTATAAGATAATTGCATTCACTTTTAGTTCGCTAAAAGGCTACCCGTCTCGAGAGAGCGCACTAAAAATAGTTCAGAAAGCAAAGAGATGGCTTGAAAAGCACCCGAATGTAATATACGCAGCTGACGGTCAGGGGCTGGGTGGAAGAGATCTCGTAATGGTTTCTTTCCACAAGGACTATGATGATTACACAAAGTTGATGCATGATTTCGCTTTTGAATGGGGTGGTGTCATAGACACGTTTGAAAGCTTCATAGCGAACTTAATGTCAGAACTTACTATGAGAGAATTTGACATATCATACTTGGCTGACCACATCTAAACTTGCTAGAAAATTTATCCAAGCTTTAATGATGCTGTTTATTCTTTTATGCGTACACTAAATTTTTATTCAGAAGTTGCCACATCGATTAACTTCACTCCGAAAAAATCTTCGAAATTCTTTGCTATCTGCTCTGCAACTTCAGAAACATTCATTTTTTTAATTTCCGCTATGGCTTCAACAATCATTGGAATAAAGGCTGGAGTAGTTCTTTTCCCGTTGAATGGCGGTTTAAAAAAGCGTACGGGACCATCAGTTTCTGTAAGCAGATTGGTTAATGGTACTCTTCTAACAACTTCACGTATCCCATTAGAATAGACCGTCGGCGCTCCTTCTGTGATGTAGTAGCCTTTTTCCACAGCCTTTTTTAAAGCACTAATAGGATTGCTAAACCAGTGCAATAGAACTCTTTTAACGCTATAGGAAGGCAGCATTTCAACAATTTGCGCCGTAGTGCCACGAGAATGAATTATGACGGGCAAATCCAGTTTCTCAGCCAAATGTAGCATTTCCTCAAAAACCGTCATTTGTTTGTCCCATATCTTTTCATATTTATAATCTAACCCTATCTCCCCGATAGCAACCACAGAACTATTTCGCCTTTCTTTTGAGATTAAATCCAACGTCTCTTGCAACTCATTTTCCCTTAAGACATTTACACTCCATGGATGAATGCCTAAAGCAGCATAAACCATTTCTGAATATCGCTTAGCCAGTTCCAGACTTCCTACACTTGTTTCAAAATCCATAGAATTCGAAACCAAAGCTACAACACCAGCGCTTTTCGCTTCAGCTATAATTTCGTCGACACAGTCGCCATACTCTTTATCTGACAAATGTATATGAGCATCAATAAGCTTCATCCAGCATCACTTTGAGCATAAAACTAAAATTCTACTTGCTTTTATGATTTCCTCTCAAAACCGGATAAACACAAAGTTTTCACGCTTCGGACTCCCAAGCAGTAATTTCAAAATAGTGTTTTAAACAAAATAAGCTCTCTAAAATTAAATAAAATGATATTTTTGCCAGAATCTAGATAATAAACGTTAAATATTGCTTTAAATAGAAAAAGAGGCTACGGAGTGGTCTTTATGGCAAATTTAGAATTGGCTATAGCTCCAATGCATAGACTATGCAAAAAAGCTGGAGCAGAAAGAGTAAGTGAAGCCGCGGCAAAAGAATTGGCAAAAGCATTAGAAGAAGTTGGCATAAAAATAGCCAAGGAAGCTTTAGATTTTGCTATGCACGCTGGAAGGAAAACCATAAAAGCTGAGGATATAGAGATCGCTGCAAAAAAGGTTATGGGCAAATAGTTCTTCCACACTACATCTTCTCTCTTTTTCAATTATTTTCTACACAAAGTTGAAATAGCGCAGTGTCTATGTAACCTAGAAAACCTAAAAAACCACACTGTAATTTTATTTGTTAGAAGTGGATAACCATGGGTGGAAAAAAGAGGCTTAGCTTAAAGCAAATGGAACGTATGCAAGCCAAAAGAGACGAAGAAAGAAGGAAAAGAGAGAAAAAGGCTGCAGGGTCGAGAGAGAAGAAGGCTCCTGGAATAATCCCGCCAGATCCCAAAAACGAAAAAATTGTTGGTGAGTTAAAGAAGATGCCAGTGCTAACGCCTTATACCGTGGCTTCTCGGTTTAATATTAGAATAAGTGCTGCAAAAGATTTTCTTGAACAGTTGGAAGAAAACGGTGTCATCCAGCTGGTGTCTGGAAATCATAATATAAAGATATACAAAGCAGCGTAAAGGCAAGGAACAATAACCGCTTGAACGTCTTATTCGGATGGGAACAATAGGCTAAATGCAGTAATCTTCTGAGGAGTTTTGAGGTCTCTTGGAGTTTCCTGAAAGAGTTTACACTAAAAATGAAGTGAAAAAGGCAAAGGAGCTTATAGACAAGGGGTATAAACATAGATTAACGACAAAGGGAACTAAAGAATTCAAACAGAAAGTGAGAGACGCCCTTAAACTTGTTAAAACAGCTGGCTACTATGATTTCCTTAAAACCTACATTAGAAGCATAATCGAAATTGACGGCTTAACCCAACTCCGCGAGTCTGAAGCAGCCATTTGGGCAAACAAATACGCTGTTAAAAATCCGGTTGATGCCGCCAGTTTTTTCATACAAAAAGCCTATCACATGAAAGAATATCTCGAAGGAAAACTGTATTATGGAGGCGAAGCAGAGAAACGTTCCTGTGAAGAACGAATCCATTTTCTCGAAGTTTTGAAAAAGAAAACTCGGAAAAAAGAAATAAAAGAAGAGTGTGAAAGACTTTTGAATTTGTGGAGCGAAAGCTACCTGGTTTACTGAAGGCTTTCAACACGAATTTTTGTTCCACTCTTAACTTGGCTGAAAACCTCGAGATTTTTAGTTATTTTCCCCAAGACGTTCACCGGGCTGTAGGGTTGGGATTCTCCATAGAACACGCATATGGCGCTTCCCATAGGCCAAAAAGCTATGGTTCCCTTTTCTATAGTGCTTTTAGCTTTCTCTTCTCCCATCTTAATAGGGATTTCAAAATAAACCTCTTCTTTCCAGAGGGCGGCTCTTCCTTCTATTGGAAGTTTCCGAACAATCATGTCTATGGTTCGTGGAGCCAGAAAGCGTACAAGTTCGCCTTCCGCTTCCCCTAACCCGTTGATGATGAATTTTATTTTTATCCGTGAAATCTCTTCTTCGCTCAATGTTTAATCCTCTGTAAGACAGACTCTTCAAGAAGTTTTTCGAGAGAAGTTGGACCGAGAACTTGAAGCTCATATTTTACTCTTACGGTGGGCTTGTTGATGGTCATTACTCTTCTTAAATCGATGGGTGTGCCGATCACTACAACGTCGCATGGTGTGCGGCTGATTGTTTCTTTAAGTTCTGCAATTTGTTTGTCGCTGTATCCTAGGGCTGGCAGTATTGTTCCGAGGTGTGTGTATTTCTGGTAAGCTTCTTTTATTGAACCTGCAGCGTAGGGCTTGGGGTCAACAATTTCTTTGGCTCCAAGTTTTTTCGCTATTATAGTGGCAGCGCCATATGGCATGTTGCCATGGGTTAACGTTGGGCCATCCTCGATTACCAGAACTTTTTTGTCCTTGATTAACTCGGGATTGTCAGCTGTTATTGGCGAGGCAGCCTCCAGAATAGTGGCGTTTGGATTAACTTTCTTTATGTTTTCCTTAACCTTTTGTACGTTTTCCGGTTTAGCCGTGTCCACTTTGTTTATTATTACAACGTTTGCCATTCGCAGGTTGGCTTCTCCCGGGTGATATTTAACTTCGTGTCCCGCTCTGTGAGGGTCAGCAACCACTATGTGCAGGTCTGGCTTGTAAAATGGTAGGTCGTTGTTTCCGCCGTCCCAAACTATAACGTCTGCTTCTTTTTCTGCTTCTCTTAAAATCTTCTCGTAGTCCACCCCTGCGTAAACAATTATGCCGTTGTCTATGTGGGGTTCGTACTCTTCTCTTTCTTCAATAGTGCATTCATATTTATCTAAATCTTCGTAAGAAGCGAAACGTTGGCACACCTGTTTTCTTAAGTCACCGTAGGGCATAGGATGCCTTATAACCACAACCCTTAAGCCTTTACTTTTCAAGATTTTTGCAACTTGCCGCGATGTTTGACTTTTTCCAGAGCCGGTTCTAACGGCTCCCACGGAGACCAGTGGAACCTTAGCTTTTAGCATGGTTGTTTTTGGTCCCATAAGACGGAAGTCTGCGCCGCTTGCTAGGGCTATGGAAGCTTTGTGCATTACATACTCGTGGGAAACATCGCTGTAGGCGAAAACCACTTGGTCAACATCGTATTTTTTCACCAATTCCGGCAGTTCTTTTTCAGGGCAGATGGGTATGCCGTTTGGATATTTTGGACCTGCAAGCTCTGGAGGATAAATCCTTTCTTCTATGCCTGGTATTTGCGTTGCAGTGAAGGCTACAACTTCGTAAGCGTCGTTGTTTCTGAAGTAGACGTTAAAGTTGTGGAAGTCTCTTCCCGCAGCGCCCATTATAATAACTTTGATTTTTTGCATACAGTTTTCCCTCAGCTAGAACTTGAAAGAGGGATATTTACTACAGAATTTATTCCATATAAACGTTAACTTGGAAATTCTATTCTAAAACATGTAGAACCGTCTCACTTATGTAATCCGCCTGTTCATCGGTGACACCTGGATGGACTGGTAGCGAAAACACTTGGACTGCAGCTTTTTCTGTTTCCGGAAGGTTGTATTTTCCAAACTTGCTGTAGTAGGGCATCAGATGTATCGGGCATTTATAGTAAACTTGCGCGTCAATTCCCTTTTGCCTTAACTTTTCTACAATTTCGTCTCTTTCCTTTTCTTTTGCATTC
>PIXZ01000046.1 GCA_003601605.1 Candidatus Bathyarchaeota archaeon | reverse complement strand
GACTAAAAGTCGGCTTAGAAATCCACCAGCAATTAGATACTGCCACAAAACTCTTCTGCAACTGCAAACCAGAACTCTTCAAAGAACAACCAGAAATCACCTTCCTACGAAGACTACGCCCAACCCAAAGCGAACTAGGACAAATAGACCCAGCAGCCTACTTCGAATTCCAAAAAGGAGTAAAAATCCTCTACGAAGCCAACACACAAACCTCATGCCTAGTCGAAATGGACGAAGAACCACCCCACCCCCTAAACACCGAAGCCGTAGAAACCGCCCTAACAGTAGCCCTAATGCTCAACGCAAAACCCGTCGACGAAATCCACGTAATGCGCAAAACCGTAATAGACGGCTCCAACACCACAGGCTTCCAACGCACATGCGTAATCGCCCTCAACGGACAAATAAAAATAGGCAAAAAAACCATCCCCATCCAACACATAAGCCTAGAAGAAGACGCAGCAAGAAAAACAGGAGAAGAAAACAACACAATACGCTACAGAATAGACCGCCTAGGCATACCCCTAATCGAAATCGCAACCGCACCAGCCATAACCTCGCCAAAAGAAGCAGGAGAAGTCGCCCTAACCATAGGAAGAATCCTAAGAGCCACAGGAAAAGTAAAACGCGGACTCGGAACAATCCGCCAAGACCTAAACATATCCATACCCAACGGAGCCCTAACAGAAATAAAAGGCGTACAAGAACTAGAACTCATCCCGCTAGTTGTGGAATACGAAGTTCAACGCCAACTAAACCTCATCCAAATAAGCCAAGAACTAAGAAAAAACGGCGCTAAAGAAGCAGACCTAAAAGAAGAATTCTTCGACGTAACAGAAATTTTCAAGCAAACAAAATGTAAAGTCATCCACAAAGCCCTAGAAAAAAACGGAAAAGTACTAGCAGTAAAACTCCCCAAATTCAACAGCTACCTAAAACGCCAACTAATCCCCAACATCCGCCTAGGAACAGAAATGGCAGACCGCGCAAAATTCTGGGGAAGAGTAGGCGGAATATTCCACACAGACGAAATGCCAGCCTACGGAATAACAACCCAAGAAATCCAAAAACTAAGAAAAGCCACCAAAGCCCAACAAAAAGACGCCATAGTCTTCGTAGCAGACAAACCAGAAAAAGCCAAAGACGCCCTAAAGGCAGTACTGGAAAGAGCCCGCGAAGCCCTAAAAGGCGTGCCAGAAGAAACCCGAGCAGCCAACCCCGACGGAACAACCCACTACATGCGCCCAAGACCAGGAGCAGCAAGAATGTACCCAGAAACAGACATCCCAGTAAGACAGATAACAGAAGACTACATAAAACAACTCAGCCTAAGCTTACCTGAACTTCCAGAACAAAAACTTCAGCGGTTGATGAAAGAGTACAAGTTAAACCAGAAACTAGCCAAACAAGTCATGGACTCAGAACACAGCGAACTATTCGAAACCATAGTAAAAGAAAGCCACATCTCACCCACAACAGTTGCAGTTTTCCTAACCGAAACATTAAAAGCATTAAAACGCGACGGCATCCAAACCGAACAAGTTTCACCAAATAAAATTCGAGAAATCTTCAAACTTTTAGGCATGAAAAAACTAACCAAAGAAGCCTTGCCAGAAGTTTTCAGCTGGCTTTCCAAAAACAAAAACAAGACAGTAAAAGAGGCAATCGAAAGCATAGGCTTAAAACTTCTTTCAAAAGAAGAACTGGAAAAACTTATCGAAAAAGTGATAGAAGAAAACAGAGAACTTGTTAAAGAAAAGGGAATGAACGCCTTCGGCTTTATCATGGGCACAGTTATGAAGGAAGTTCGAGGAAAAGCCGACGCTGCAGTTGTCAAGGAAATAATAAAAAATAAATTGAAACAGAATTAGAGTCTGAAAACAAAAATAAATTGCAGATTAGCAATTATAAAGAAATGAAGAGCTAATTTTCCTTTTCTAGCAGCCTTTTTATGGAAAAACTTTTAAACGAAAACGGGGATGATTAGTGTTTAAAAGGTGAAACTGTATGAAAAAAATCGGCTTTATGATGATGACTTTGCTACTGTTAACCACAGCACTAACTATCAATATGGTCTGGGCTGGCGATGCAGGCAGTCTTGGAACAGCACAAACAATAGACATCTATGATCTGTCAACATGGGATGGTGTTGAAAACATTACAGATGCCACAGAGGATAACCTTAACCAAACAGTTACTAACGTGACGGACATTACAAACGTTTGGATGTGCAACAACTACACCTACCTCTTCGTAAGAGTTGACGTTGCAGAGAACTTTACAGGAAACTTTGCAATACAACTATACGTTGAAGATGCTAATGGCACAGTAGCCGGAAATGACACTTTGCTTTACACTAATGCACCAGATATCGAAAAAAATGACATTAACGCAACATACCTGTTCTCCGTGTGGTCCAACGGAACCTTCTATCGCTACAACTTCTCAGATACTGAGTGGACAATGGATGTAAACTTAACAGACACTGCCGCTGCAGATTTCAACTGGACAAGAAACAGTTTTGTCATGATGATTAACTTAACCTTGCTTTCCTCTACTGGCGAAATTTACACGGGTAACAGCTTTAAGTTTGAAGTTTTCACAGCGTTCGAGGATGAAAGCGGATGGCTTGTGGCGGATTATCTTGACTACGGCACCTACACCATAACTGGAGAAGTGATTCCAGAATTCCCAAACGTCTTCTTAATGACCATGCTACTGTTCTTCGCAGGATTTCTACTGGCAGCAACAAAAAAACTGAAACTATTCCGATAAATACGTCTACCTCTTTTTTTATTTTATAAAAATAGCCTGCTGACAACGTTTAAGTAATTGTAAAGCTGAAGATTATTTGTATTCCTTTAAGGCAACTACAGTTTCTGGAAGTAGACTGATGTTTTCTCCACAGTAAGGGCAGACTTTAAATTCTGGTAGCAGAGGCTTTCCGCATGTGGGGCATATTATTGAAGATTTTACCTTCTTTTCAAGTTTTTTAAGTTCCCTTTTTAGACTGTTTAATTCGCTTTTCATTTTCTCCAGATACTCTTTTATTGGCTGAACTTCTTTTACTTCTGTTCTAACATTATAGACCAAGTCTTTAACCTGTGAGAGAATCATATTGTTAGATTCTATTGTTTCGTTCATTGCGTCGAGAATTTCACTTTTTTCTTCTAGTAGTTGGGCTTCTACTGCCGTTTGTGTTTTAGCGTCTGAAAGAATTTTGTTTAAGAATGTTTCCACAGGGTTTTCGAAGGCTATTGCACATGTGATTCCCCATAAAATGAATGTTGCAACAGCTGTTATCAGAAAGTAGGTTATGGGCGTTATGTTTGTTTGCAATTTTTCGTTTATGAAAGGATATAGCTGAAATAGCCGAATTTCACCGTTGAAAACTAGGACATAAGTTGCTTCGATTAGATGTATAAGGGATAGAAAGGTTAGGGAGCTGAAGAGCCACACGAAAAGTCCTTTCTTGGCCAAGCTTATTCCTCTTGAGCTTTTTCACTGTTTAGTATAGAGTATCGCAATATTTAATATGCTATTTCCGTTTCCGATATATTTCGGCAAACGAACTTATAAGGAACACAATGCGTTATAGTAAATTCTAAAAGGGGTTTGTGCTTTCTAGTATTGGGGATTAGTTTGGGTGGTAAAGTGGCTAAGGAGGCTGGTAGGGTGTTTGGTTTTCGTTTGAGGGTTGGTGATTGGGAGGTTGAAATTAGTGGCGAGCGTGATGACGTTTTAAAGACTGTTGAGGAGTTGCCTGGTTTGGTGGGTAGGGTTTTGAAGGCTTTCGAGAGCGTTAAGCCTAGGGCTGTTGCTACGCTTACCGTTAAGAAGGAAGCGGCTAGAGCTAAAGAGGCGGCGGTTGTGCAGCAGTTTCCGAAGATTTCGCGAGTGGAAAAATGTGATGAGGCTATTTTGAGGGTTTTGGAGAGTGATTGGGGGAAGTGGCGTCCGCGGACTGTAAGCGAGTTAAAAGAAGCCTTAAAGGCTAATAGGCTTAGTTTTTCTGGGCGTGTTTTGGCTGGGGTTCTTTCCGGTCTCGTTAGAAGCGGTAAGGTGAGGCGTTGGAAGACTGATGCTGGTTATGTTTACATTTTGGCTGAGGAGGAGGCTCTGGTTTAGCGATGGGCAGCATTCGGGTTCGGGTTAAGACCCCTTTTGGCGATATTATAGTTGAGGGTGAGAGTCCACAAGAGGTTTTGAGGGTTCTTGAGTCTTTTCCCGAAAAGTTTGTGGAGAAGGTTACGGATTTTGTTTCCAGTCGTATGGTTTCTTCTGGAGTTCAGTTGAAGGGTATTGTGGAGTTCACTACTGAGGGGCCTGTTATTGTTACACGGGAGAAGCTTACTCATTATGAGGCTATTGGTTTGGTGCTTTATGCTTCTGAGGATAAGAAGAACACTGCTTCGAAGATTCAGAGGCTTTTGGAGTCCAGCGGGATTAAGAGTATGGTTCCGGCGCGTCTTAATGAGATGACTAAGCGTGGTCAAGTGTTTAAGCCTGACCCGTCTAAGCCTGAGTTTAAGTTGACTGTTCAGGGTGAGCGTTGGATTGAGGATGAGGTTTTGGCTAGGCTGAGGGGTAAGATGGGTTGAGCAGCGAAGAGAGCGTGTGGGTTCAGGTTAAGTATGGCGGCGTAGAAAAAACTTTTAGTGGTAGTTTGGAGGAGGTTTGGCTTTGCCTAAACAGGTTTTTCAGCGAGTTTTTACCTTCTTTTGAGGTTGCGAAGAAGCTTTTGCTTAGAGCGGATTTAGAAGAACTTGTGGGGGCGTGTGAGGGTTTGGTGGGCTTTTCTAAGATGGAAGGCGCTTTCTTGCTTGTTTCTAGGGATAGGCTTACGGATAATGAGACTTTGCTTTTGTGGCTTCTAGCCTATTATATAGGTTTCCGTTTGGGTTTTGTGGAGGATGATGCTGTTTCTAGAGAATTTTTACAAGCGAAGCTTGGGAAAAGCGGAAAAATTACGAGCACGCGGCTTGGCGAGCTTGTTAAAAGCGACTTGGTTGTTAAGACGGCTGATGACAAATATAGGATTACGAGTTTTGGCGTTGTGCAGATGCAGAGGGAGATTATTCCGCGGATTAGGGCGAAACTTGGCGGTTAAAAGAAGAGGGCGATTTTAAGAAGTTTTCAACTGTTAAAATCTAGACCCCCTCTAGATTTTGCTAAAAGCCTTCTTGCGGTAGTAGGTATTTTGTTGGTTCTTTGCTGATGGGTTTTTCCGTTTTTTAATGAGTAGGTGGGTGAAAGGCTAGTTATGTGATTATTTTTTCCAGTTCTTTTATGAAGTGTTCGTATTGTTTTATGCCTATTTGCCAAAATTCTCTTGTAGAAATATCAAAGCCTGCTATTTTTCCAATTTCGGCTGGTGATAGGCTACTTCCAGCGGATAGAATTTGCTTCATTTTGGGTACAAACGCTTGGCCCTCTTCCCTGTATTTCTGGTAGAGTGCATAAACGAATAGTTGCGCGTAAACGTAGGGGTAATTGTAGAATCGGAAGTTGGCCATGAAATAATGTGGGGTTATGCTCCACTCTGAAAGCATCTCGTTAAACCATTCAACTGTGTCGCCGTAGGCTTTGTCTCTGGCGGCAACCCAGTATTTGCATATGGTTTCATGGTTTAAGTATTCTCCGCGTTTGATTGCATCGTAGATTTGTTTTTCAAACCATGCACGGGCAGAAACTGAAAAAATTACTCTTCCTGCGCCGTCAAGGATTCTGCAGAGAATCACTTTTTTCTCTATGTCTGATTTTGCTTCGCTAAGTAGTAAGTCGGTGAGTAGAAGTTCTCCGAATATGGAGGCGGTTTCTGCGACAACCATTGGGATTCTTGTATTTAAGATTGTTTGGTTTTTATAGCAATAATAGCCGTGTGTTGCATGACCGAGTTCATGAGCTAATGTGTAAACGTCATTTAGTCTTCCGTTAAAGCTTTGAAGCACAAAAGAGGATTTGCCGTTATACCATCCAGCGCAGAAGGCACCATGTCTTTTTCCGAATCTTGGCGTGGCGTCAATGTGGTTTCTGGCGAACATGTCTTTTACGGCGAAAGCGTATTCTTCATCAAACCTGCTGTAGGCACGAATAATCAAATCCTTAGCGGTTTCAAAGTCAAATTTCATTTCGGGCGCGTCTGGCAGAGGCGCGATAATATCGTGGCATCCGAGTTTCGGCAGTCCCATTATTTTCGCTTTCAGCCTAAGGTAATGTTGATATAAACCAACATTGTCTTCCACAGCTTTGAGCAAGTTATCCACTGTCTGCTGGTCAATGTCATTTGCTATTAGGCTTGCGTGCATAGGTGAGTCGTATTTTCTCAATTCACAAACGCTAAGCCAATCATTACAGATGTTCCTAAAGGCTGAAGCAAAGATTTCACCGTCTTTTCCTACGAGGCTGAAAACAGCTTTGTAGGCTGATTCGCGGGTGGCTCTGTCGGGATGGGAAGACAGGCCATAGGCTTCGCCGAAAGGAACCATTTTCTTTTCGCCTTCTACTGTTATCTCGAATAATCGGGTGTTAAGCCATTTGCTTTGCAGTTCTTCCCAAGCGTGAACTCCGAACTGGTCCTTTTCAATTATCAATTTCTCTTCTGTCTCTGAAAGTTGATGGGGAACTTTACGGCGAAGCCTTTCTAAAGCATGCTTATAATTTGCCAAAACTGGGTCAGAAATTAGCTCTGGTTTTTTGTAGACTAGTTCTCCAACTTCAAGTTCGAAGAAGGCCAGCATCTTGCCCAATTTCGCTTCTAACTTCATTGCTTTGTCGTAAAGTGCTTGGTTTTCTGGCAGTGTCATGTTAGCGGCAAAGGAAAGTTCAGAGAATAATAAAATTTCTCGAAGCTTTGCGTAATAGGCTTCAAACTCCTGAAGACATGTCAATAATTCTTTAGCTGTGAAATCTTTAATTTTCCCACGATATTTGCTTGCAAATTTTTCAGCCATCTCTTCTACATCGTTCATGGCTTTTTGCACGGAAGGGTCTGTAACGCTTGGAAAAATTTCGGATAAGTCCCACGCAATTTCTCTTTTCATCAAACTATTTGCACCTTTTAATTGCAGAGTAATCAATGTATAGTGCTTAAAATTTAACCTTATCTATGTGTCTTAACCCACTTCTAATCTTCAAAGTTTAACATTCTATTGTGAGTTGGCAAGTTCTATGACTTTTTCCTTGATTTTCTCGTAGATTTTCCATGTGTTTTCTTTATCCATAAAGTATGGGTCTGGAATGTTCCATACCACAATCTTGTTTTTGCACTGAGGGCAGAGGTTCAGCACATAGTTTCTATGCCTATCCTCCATGGCAACGATGACATCGTAGTCCATAAGCTGTTTGCCGCTTAGATGTTCAGGGTTTTTCTTTAAGAATTTCTCTGCATTTTCCTTTCTCAAAAACTCCTTTGCTTCTTCAGCAACGGGAATGGCTACATGCATTCCAGCGGAGTCCACGGTCCAGTTGGGCTTCATTTTCTTTAATAAAGCCTCGGCTAAGGGGCTTCGGTGCGCATTACCAGAACACACAAACAACACCTTCAAATACGTTATCTCCATTCATCTTGTTAAATTTGAATAGCACATAAACATTTTCTGTTTTCTCAACTACCAAAATAATTTTGTGTAGGGTTAATTTTTTATAGCCTAACAATTAAACTAAACTTTATGTTTCACAATGGAAGCAAATTTAAAATTCTATTCACGATTGGTGCTGTAATTCTTATTGTTGGTCTTATTGTTCAATGGTATCCAGCATCTATTATTGCGGGTTTGGAGGAGAGGTTAGACCAGAATGACTTAACACAAGATGAGCAAAACAAGCTTCAAGGTGCATTGAATTCATGGAGAATTTGGCAAATAACCACATTTCAACCATTATCAAGCCTTCTATTCGCAATAGGCATAATTATAATTGTTTATTCGGTAATACATGGAATATTCTCGATAACATCAACATACAAAATCGTGAAAAAACAAGAAACAGAATAGCACAACCCTAGAGGACAAATATCC